>EAAG01000001.1:0-22675 GCA_026058435.1 Candidatus Aenigmatarchaeota archaeon
AATTTTCTGAATAGGATGAATTGGACATCTGAAGAGATAGTTGAAAGAGTTCGTAGATGGAATGATACTAGTCCAAAACCTTTACCAAACTCTATGATTACTTCTCAATTAAGATATCATATTGGTGGAGGTACTTTACCTGGAAATTGTGATAATGTTAATTATTACAAATCAGCTGGTCCTTCTGGAGGACTATGTCATCCTGATGAAGTGTGCTCAAAATTCAAAGTTAATAACCCAATATCATATCCGTTTAAGTTATATTTGTCAAGGCAGAAAGATAAAGAAGATAAGGAGTTTGTAGAAAAAGCTCGTGGTGAAATATTCAAGTGCAATAAATGTGATAAAGCATATCCTACTGAGAAGTCTCTGAATATGCATTATGGGCGTGCTCATGGTATGAGTGAATATTGATTTTTAACAATTTCTACCCTTATTCTAATTATGTTAACATTTGAAGCTCTGCGAGAGCAGGAAAGAAAAGAGAAAAGTTCTAATCAAATTGAAAAAATGCCATCTGATTTTGTTTCACAATTACAAGAATATGTTCAGAGAAAAATAAAGAAAAGTGATGGTTCTTCTGATGATAGACGTGAAATAGATAATATTAAGCATAGTATTCAACGATTATTGGAAATAAGAGAACATAAGATACTTGATGCAGTGATGTATGGTTCTCGTACTGGATTAAAACCTGATAACTTGACAGAACATGAACAGAAAATGTTTGATGTTGTTCTAAAAGAGATTAATTCGTATAGAGATAGTTTTATGAAAGAAGTTGAAAAGGGATCTCCTCAGAAACAAGTAGAATCTAAGGTTATTGAGAAAACCGTTAAGGCTCCAAAAGAAGTTTTAAAAGTAGATATAAAGAAATACCTTGTTAAGCGAGATGTTAAGAAATTTATATCACCTGATTTAACTGAAAAAGAGCTGAAAAAGGGTGAAATACTGCGCGAAAGTGATTTACCAAAGACTTTAAATGATTTGCTCTTGAAAAGAGGGATTATTGAGGAAACAAAATAAGTGATTTTTATGATAGCTCCAAAAAAACAACGAAGATTTTGTAAGACTTGTAAAAAACATACTGAACAGACTGTAAAAGAAGCTAAACGTAAGACTAGACGAGAAACAACTAAAAGTCAGAGACGATTTAGACGAAAGAAAAAAGGTTATGGTTCATTTCCTAAAGAAAATCCTAAAGGACGTGAAAAGCCTACAAGAAAAAAAGATTTAAGATATACTTGTTCAGTTTGTAAAAAACAAAATGTAATAGGTTCAGGATTTAGAGTTAAGAAATATGAATTAGTGGCAAAAGGTGCAAAAAAAGAAGAATAATTTTGTCTTAAAAATAATTAGGTGAATTTATGGTTTTAGATATGATATTTGGGTTTCTTACAGCGTTTGAAGCACCAATAGCAGTGCTTATTTTTGCAATAATTATTATGTGTCTTCTTAATATTCCTTATAAATTTTTAGTTAATCAGAGTGAAGTTGCTGATACTAAAAAGCAAATTAAGGAACTTAATAAAAAAAGTAGAGCTGCTCAAAAACAAGGTGATACAGACCAAGTTAAGAGTATAATGTCTCAATCAATGAAATTGAATAGTACTATGATGAAAAGCACAATGAAACCGATGATTATAGGATTTATTATTGTTATTTTACTTTTACCATGGCTTCATGATACATATAGCGATTTAATGATTCCTGAAGATGGTTTAGTTGAAATTGATGGAGAAATGGTTGATGTTTCTCAGTACAGTGTTCCTACAAAAGGTGTTGTGATTAAAGATGCTTTATGGAATGTTGTTGCTGAAGGTGAAGGAACTAAACTGCAACGTGTAGTTGTGATGTTACCTGTGGAAGTGCCCATAGTTGGAGATGATATGGGATGGCTTGCATGGTATTTTATAATTTCAATACCATCAATGGTTATTATAAGGAAGCTAATGGGTATTAATTTATGAGATACTTAGAAAGAAAACTTGACAATGATTCTGCTCAAGTTTGTAATGCAGATAAGAGTCCGTCTTTACAGAAAATTGACGATATTCTTAAGAATGGTTTTATAATTCTTGACAAACCTTGTGGGCCTTCTTCTATGGAAGTAGTTGCGCATGTTAAGACAATTTTAGGTTTGGAAAAAGCTGGACAATCTGGTACATTAGATCCTGAGACTTCTGGTATTTTGTTAATAACTACTGAAAATGCTTGCAAAACAATGCCATTGTTGCAAGGTATGGAAAAAGAATATGTTACAGTAATGCATGTCCATAAAGAAATTGATGATACTAAATTACGTGAAATTGTTAAGAAGTTTGTTGGAACTATTTCTCAGATTCCTCCTGTAAAATCAGCTGTTAAGCGTGCTGAGCGAAAACGGAAAGTAAGTGAGATTCAAATACTTGATCGTGATGGAAAGGATATTGTTCTTAGAATTGTTTGCCAAGCTGGAACTTACATACGTAAGATAATAGATGACATGGGTAAGGAAATTGGTGGTGCTCATATGAAGGAATTGCGTAGGATTCGTGTAGGTCCGTTTTTAGAAGATGAGTCATATACTTTGCAAGACTTGAAAGATTCATTTGTCAATTATCAAGAGAAGAAAGATGAGAATATTAGAGAGATAGTATTACCAATTGAATATTCATTGCGGAAAGCAAAGGTAATTGTTGTAAAAGACAGTGCTATACCTAACATAAAAAATGGCTCTCCTTTGTATTCTGTTGGAGTATCACATATTTCTGAAAATATTAAGGAAAAAGACACTGTTGCTTTAGTGTCCTGTGAAGGATTTTTGATTGCTATAGGTGTTGCTTTATCAGATGCTCAAGAAGCTGTTAATAAAAAGGTTGTTGCGTCCAAGGTTGATAGAGTAATGTAACTTGTTTTTAATGTTTGATTCTTATCATTAATTTAATATGCCGGGATGACAGAGCGGCTAAATGTGCCAGCCTGGAAAGCTGGTGGCGCTTCGGTGCCACACGAGTTCGAATCTCGTTCCCGGCGCTTACTTGTTTTTAAGATTTACTATCATATTCTATGTATGTCGATATTGAATAGAAATTTACCAAGTTATGGAATTGATTTTGATGGAGTTGTTTGTGCAACTGATGAATTAGCTAGCAAATGGGTTAAAACTGAATGTGGTTTAGATGTTCCTTCTTATGAAATCGATAGAGAACCTTTGATAGCACTTATTGGTCAAGAAAGATATGATAGAATGTGTCCAGAAGTGTATGGAGAATTAACACTAGATGCAGAACTAATTCATTGGGCTGCTGGTAGTTTATTGACTCTTAGCCACGATGCTAATCTTTATGTTGTTACTACAAGACCGCCAGAGAGAAAGCAAATAGCTGGGCAATGGCTTGCTGATTATGATTTGTTGGATTTGTTTGTTGATTTACTTGGTACACAAGATACTGGCATTCAAGATGATACTAAACTTGGTATTTGTCAAAGATATGGGATGAGTGCTATGGTAGATAATGATCCAAGACATTTACGAGCTGAAGTTCCTGATGGTTTTAAGAAAATATTGCTAAAAGAAGGTTCTACTGGGAAAATAGAGATACCAGAAGGTGTAATTCTTGCTAGAAATTGGGACGATGTTCTTGATGCTTTGGAATAAAATAGCAGTTATCAAAATCTTTTAAAAGGTATTGTGTAAAAGAATGTCTACATAGCTAAAATGAATATAGGTGTTTTTATGGGATTAAGACCAGGACGATGTTATAAGAAGTTTGATAGACCTTATACTAGACAAAGTCAGCGTAAGCCTCGTAAAAGTTATATTAAGGGTGTTCCTAAACATAATATCAGTCAATTTGAGATGGGTAAGAAAGGAAAATACTCTCATATTGCGTTTCTTCTTACAAAAGAAAATGCTCAAATTCGTCATAATGCACTTGAATCATTTAGAGTTACAACTATTCAGAAACTGGAAAAAACTCTTACAAAAGGAGCTTTATTTTTCTTTAAAATTAGAATATTTCCACATCATGTTCTTCGTGAAAATGCAATGGCTACTGGTGCTGGAGCAGATCGTTTCCAGCAAGGAATGCGAGCTAGTTTTGGAAAGCCAATAAGTACTGCTGCACGTGTTAGAACTGGTCAGAAGATGTTTGAAATTCAAGTTAATGAAGCAAATATTATAGCAGCAAAAAAAGCTTTACTTCATGGTTCATATAAACTTCCTGTTAAGACACATGTTGTTATAGAGGAAGTTCCTAAAGTTAAAGAATAATTATTAAAGTTCGTTTTCTAAGTATAGTTATGATTGAACTTGAAAGAACATTTCTTGCAAAGAAAATACCTGATTTGACTGGTTGTAAGTCAAAAGAGATTATTGATATCTATATTCCAAAAGCAAGTAATCATCCAACACTACGAATACGGAAAAATGGAGATACTTTTGAAATGACTAAAAAAGAACCAGTGAAAGATGATCCTTCTCATCAACTTGAACAAACAATTATGTTAAGAGAAGAAGAATTTAATGAACTCTCAAAACTTGATGGAATGAGTTCACATAAGATAAGATATTATTATGATTATAAGGGAATTGTTGCTGAAATAACTGTTTTTCAAAAAGCTCTGAAAGGACTTGTTTTAGTAGATGTTGAATTTGATAGTAAAGAACAAAAAGAGGCTTTTGAGATACCTGATTTTTGTTTAGCTGATGTAACTCATGAATATTTTGCTGCAGGTGGAACATTAGCTGGTAAATCTTATGAAGATATTTCAGATGAATTAAAGAAATTTGGTTATTCTAAGATTAATATCTCTTAGTTGTTTTTCTATGGAATTTTACTGGCATACCGTCATCATCCATATTTGCTTCCATTCTTTCTTTATCTCTTTTACGTTCTTCTTCATTTGGTACAAAATCTTCTTTTTTAGTTTCAGTTTTTGATTTCTTGATTTTGTTGATTTCGTTTGCAAGAACCCATAATACAGTTCCAATAGAATCTTTACTTTTATTGTTGCAAGGAATTGCTAAATCAATAAATGATAATGAATTAATTGTATCTGCTAATGCTATGATAGGTATTCTCATTTGAACTGCTTCTTTAATTGCTTGCTGGTCTGATGTTGGGTCAATTGTTAATAATACATCTGGCTCAAAGAACTCTTTGTAAGAAGGATTTGTTAGAGAACCAGGCATGAATCTTCCTGTGATATGTTTTATACCTGTTGCTTTTGCAAATGCTTTTGCAGCTTTGTGTCCACCTTCTTTTCTTGAAACTATTAATACATTTTTTACATTTGATAGCATTTTTGCTGCATTTCTGATTCTTTTGTCAATTATTGCTATGTCGAGAACTGCTAGACCTGTAGGTCTAATCATATATATGAACTTTTTCATGTCTTTAGTTTTTTGAACTAATCCAATATGACATCCTGCAGATAGATATTCATCTCTTGGAATTAACAAATCTTCACTTTTTTTATCAGCCATAACAACACCTAAGAAAGTTTATTTTGTCTTTGCAGTTTTCCTTGTTTTTGAGATTATTGGAAGAACATCTTCATTATATTCTTCTTTTGCAACAATTCTAGGAGTTTTACTCTTTGTTTTTATTAGTATTGGAGCTCCCATAGATAACTGTAATGCTCTTGCACTTATTACGCGTGTTTTTTCAAATCTTGTCATTATAATTCCTCTTTATGTCAAATTCTTCTATACTCATACTTTTTAAGGTTTAACCAATGTACTTCATCTGTTCTTTATTCTCTGGTTTCACTGATTCTTCAAGCATTTTTCTATGAACCTTTTCTGTACGTTTTAATTGCTCTTCCATGTCTTTTACAGCTTTTTCGATTTTTCTCAAATCTACTTTGATTTTCAATATGCTTGTTAGGACTTGTAGTATACTTTCTGATGCTTTTGGATCAGTAATTATTGGAAATCCCATTGTTTCTGCCATTAAGCATAATGCATCCATTTTGTATAGCGGAGCCATTGCACATAATAGTCCTGATGCCCCTACTATTGTTCCAATTGGATGATTTTTATCAAAAACAATGTTATGTTTCTTGTATAATGGTATCATTTTTTTATCAGATACAGCACCTATTACTTTTGGTTCTTTCTTTTCTTGTTCTGTTCCAAATCCACCAATAGTTATGATGTCTTTAACTTTGTATAGCTTTGCGAATTTCAAGACAGTGTCTGCTATTTCATAATGCCCTGTTCCTGTTATTGCTTGACTGTCTCCTGTGAAGATTATAATATCTCTTTTACGTTGTTTTACATAATAAAATTCATTCATGAGCATATGAGCAACAGAGTCTTTGTCTAAAACAGCTAATGGTAAAACATGAGGAGTTGTCATCTCTGCAAATTTCTTTGCTTTCATTTCATTTATCAAATATCCTGCTACAAGACGTCCAACATTACCTACTCCTGGCAATCCTTCTATTAATATAGGCTTTTTTAGCTTGATTTTCTTTGTAATTTTGATTTGAGTTTCCATTAACACACCTATACTGTTTTTAGATTACGCTATTTATAAAATTATGTTGGTTTGATTACTGAGATTCTTTAGCTTTTCTGCGATATTCTCCGTGTTTGTCATCTATAGAGAAAGGTGCAGGATGAGGGTTTCTTGTTTTTGAAGAGCAGAACTTACATGATTCTGATAAACTGTATTTACCACATTTTTTACATTTTCTTAATTGCTTAGGCATTTTATCACTCTTCAATTTTGAATGAAAAATTCACACCATCTTTTTTTGCTTGTTTTTCAGTGTCAGTAAGTATTGTTTCAAAAGCTTTTTGAGCTCTTTTCGCATTTTTTGATTTATATTGAGCTGAATACTTTGGTGCTGAAATATAAGATACTTTTACTTTCTTTTTTTCTACTTCTTTTAGAGTTTTTTGGATTTGTTTTACACCATCTTGTTTCAAACTTGTTACTTCTAAGTCTGCTTTGAATATGTATTGTTTTTGTTTGATATTCTTTTCAGCTATTTTTTGAATTGATTTTATTAATGAATCTGAGACTCCTAATTTCTCAAGTTTCTCAGGTTTTTTATTTGATTTCTCAAATACTTTGTATAATGAGCCGATTGTATCCATACTTGATTCTAATTCTTTTTCTATTTGTGAAGTTGTTCTTTTGATATCTTTTGCAAGCATTTCAAGCATTTTTTCAGCTCTTTTTTGAAGATGCTTTTCTCTAAATGCATCAGATTTCTGAGATTCAGCAACGGCTTTGATTGATAAGCTGATATAACCTTTGTAAGGATCTACTCTAGTAACTTTTACTGCAACTTTTTGTCCCTTTTTTACGTGTTTTCGAATGTCTTTTACCCATCCTTTTGCAACTTCAGAAATATGTATTAATCCTTCTTTATCATATCCTTCTAGCTTTGCAAATGCAGAATTAGTACCGATATTTGTAATAGTTGCAGTTAAGATTTCCCCTGTTTTTGGTAACTTTTTTTGTTCACTCATAATATTCACCTTTTAGTCTGGTAAAACAGGATGAAAGAAAATTAATCCATTTTTTGGATTACTTTAGCTTTGATATCCCCTTTTCCACCTGTAGGCTTTGCTACAGTACTGTCGCATACAAGGCATTTTACTTCTATTGCAGGCTTATTGAATAGTATCTGCTCATTCTTGCATTTCTCGCATTTGACCTTAACAAATTCACTTTTTGGGTTTCTCATGTCTATCACTCTCTAATAGAATGTTTAAATATGTTTTGTAAAGATATACTCTTAGAATACGAGGCTCTAAGGAGTCGATGAGGTGTTAAAATGGATGAACAAAAAATTCTAGAAGCTATTGAAGTAGCAAGAGAAACAGGTAAAATAGCAAAGGGTGTAAACGAAGTTACAAAGGCAATTGAACGAAGTAAAGCAGTTCTTGTGGTTTCTTCTGAAGATACTGACCCAAAAGAAATTGTTATGCACTTACCTGTGCTTTGTGCAGAGAAAAAGATACCATATGCGTCTGTTTCCAAGAAAACTGAACTTGGAAGAGCTGCTGGTCTATCTGTTCCTGCTTCAGCAATTGCTATTACAGAGAAAGGTGACGCTAACGTAGAGTCATTTGCTTCTGAGAAAAAAGATGAATAAGGTGTAATTATGAGCGATGCAGTACCTGGTGAAGTCATACGTATCCACGGACGAAGTGGTTTAAAAGGCGTGTCTGTTGTAAAGTGCAGAGTGCTTGATGGAAGAGATAAAGGTAAGATTCTTACTAGAAATGTTTTAGGTCCAGTTAGAATGGGCGATATATTGATGTTAAGAGAAACTGAGATGGAGAGCTCTGCTCGTGTAAATTAAGGTGATTAAATGGTTAATTGTTCGTTTTGTGAAAAAGTTATATTAACTGGAAGAGGAATATTGGTTGCTCAACCAAATGGTAAAACATTTAATTTCTGTTCTCATAAATGTGAAGTGAATATGCTGAAACTTAAAAGAGATCCTAGAAAAGTCGATTGGGTTAGAAAAACTAAGAAATAATTATTTCTTTTGATTGATAAACTTTTTTCCTATTAATACATTTACAATATCTGAGCGAGTTATGATACCTACAATTCTCTTATTTTTTAGAACAGGAATTCTGTTGATATCTTTTTTAGTCATAACATTTGATGCTTTGTAAATGTCGTCTCTTACATCTAATGTTACTACTTTTTTCTTCATGAACTTCTTGACTGGTACGTTCATGATATTTTTGATGTGTTTTTGAACAAGTTCAAAATGTTTTCCACTTCTTATAACTCCTATTACTAATGGAAGCATTATACTACTCTCTTTTTTGAATACTTTTGAGTGAATATCTATAATTTTTAGAATGTCTGTTTCAGACACAATTCCTACTAAATGACGATGACTGTCAACAACAGGAAATCCGCTTATTTTATGTTTTTTGAACATTTGAAGAGCTTTCTTTAGTGTATCAGTTCTCTTTAATGTAATTACCTTTTTTGTCATTATATCTTTGAGTTGCATATTTCTATATTTTTGAGACTAGATATAAAGATTTATAAGCTTTGAATTTGAAGAAATAGAAATATTAGTGCGATACTGTACTATGTGCTGTGAGTTAAGCTCGCTAATGCTGTTTTACAGCAAACCAATATGAAAACATGGTGAAAATATGGGCGACAAAGGAAATAAAAATAAAAAAGATACTAAAAGGAAAAAGGATTTAGGTAAACCAGCTCCTGAAAAGCAAGCTCCTAAGAAAAGGAGAGTTCAAAACATTGTTAGAATAATGTCTGCTGACTTGGATGCTAATTTTTCTGTTTACAATGCTCTTAGACATGTTAAGGGTATAAGTTTTCGTGTTTCTGGAACTGTATTAACAAATACTGATATTGATCCTAGAATGAAACTTTCTGAAATGAGTCCTGAGCAAATTAAAATTGTTGAAAATGCTGTTGCTGAGGCTAAATTTCCAGCATGGATGAAAAATGCACCTGATAAACATATTGTTATGAGTGATATTGATTTACAAAATAGAAATGATATTAATCTTTTGCAAAAAACTCGCGCATATAGAGGTATACGACATGAAAGAGGATTACCTGTGCGTGGTCAACGTACCAGAGGTTCTTTTAGAAAGAACAAGACTGTTGGTGTTGTTAAGAAAAAAGCAATACAGTCAAAAGGTGGCAAATAGGTGATTAGATGGGACAACCAAAACAACAAACAAAAACTTATGCAAGACCTTTACGGCCTTATAGTAAGGATAGATTATTGGAAGAAAGGACTCTTATGGATAGATATGGTCTTAGACGTAAAAAGGAATTGTGGAGAGCTCAGGAATTTATAAGAAACTCTCGTTCAAGAGCAATGCAATTACTTGCTTCAGAAAGTCCTTTATTGAAAAAAGAAATGATGGGTAAATTGTATAAATTTGGTATTGTTGATAGTGATGCTGAAATTGATGATATTCTTGGTCTTACTGTTGATAAATTACTTAACCGAAGATTGCAAAGTATAGTTCATTCAAAAGGACTTGCTACTACAATTAAACACGCAAGACAAGTTATAGTTCATAGGTTAATTGAGGTTGATGGTCGTAAAATACAGCAACCAAGTTTCCTTGTTTCAAGAGAAATTGAGGATAAAATTAAGCTTGTTCAAAAGAAAAAGAAAGTTAAAGAAGCACCAAAAGAAGAAGTTAAAGAGGAACCTAAGAAAGAGGAAGTTAAAGAGGAACCTAAAGCTGAGGCAAAGCCTCAGGAAAAAGAAGCTCCTAAAGAGGAAGTAAAGGAAGCTCCTAAAGAAGAAAAGAAAGAGGAAAAGAAGTGATTATTATGGCTGGAGAAAAATGGGGAATTGTGAACATATTTTCATCAAACAACAATATAATTATTCATATTACTGATATTACTGGAAGCGAGACTATTGCTCGATTTTCAGGTGGAATGATGGGTGTTAGAGACCATCAGAAAGGAAGAGCGTTTGCAGGTATGCAAGCAGCTAGAAAAGCTGCAGATAAGGCAAGAGACGCTGGAATAACTAATATTCATATCAAAGTTCGTGCTCCTGGAGGCAATAAAACTAAAATACCAGGGCAAGGTGCTCAGCCTGCTATCAGATCACTGGCAAGAGCTGGTCTTAGAATCGGTGGAATTGAAGATACTACACCAATATCTCATGATACTATTCGTGCTAAAGGAGGAAAAAGAGGACGAAGAGTCTAAATTTAGATGATTTTTAAATTGAATGGTTAATATTTCAAATGTTGATGGTGATTTATGATGAAATTAAATGTAGTAAAAAAGAACAAGGAATCAATTGTATTTACTCTTGAGGAAAGTAGTCCTAGTTTTGCAAATACACTGAGAAGATATGTACTTGGTGCTGTGCCTACTATGGCTATTCAAGATGTTATATTTGAGAATAATTCATCAGGTCTTTTTGATGAGGTAATTGCTCATAGAATGGGACTTATTCCACTTACTTTTGATTCAAAAACATATGTTCCAAAAGAAGATTGTAAATGTAAGGGTGAAGGATGCTCAAAATGTGAAGTTACACTTGTACTTGATAAAAAAGGACCTTGTCCAGTATTTACAAAGGATTTGAAAAGTACTGATCCTTCTGTAAAGCCAACTAGTGAAGATATACTTATTGCAGAACTTCTTGATAATCAAGCATTAAAATTTGAAGCAATTGCAGGACTTGGTTATGGTTCTGATCATTCAAAACATCAAGCTGCTATTATTGGATACAAATATTATCCTAAGGTTTCACTTAATGGTAAAGGTGACTCAAAAAAAGCAATGGATGTTTGCCCTAAGAAAGTATTTACAGATAAAGGTGGTAAAATCATAGTTTCAAATGCAAACAATTGTAACATGTGTATGAAATGTGTTGCAAGTGATGCAGTTAATATATCCTCGGACGATACAAAATTTGTGTTTCAAATGGAAACAGCATCAGGAATTGACCCATTAGTAATATTAAAGACGGCATTAGATCAAATATCAAAAGATGCTAAGAGTGTTGCTAGTGAAATTAAGAAAAAGTGTTAAAATTTTCATGCGGGGATACCCAAGTGGTCAACGGGGCAGGATGTTTGCTTTTGTTGAAGTAGACATGTCATACTTAAGATTTCCTAACGCAAGGATAAGAAATCCTGTGCGTTAGTCGCTTCGCCGGTTCGAATCCGGCTCCCCGCATATATGGTGATTCAATGGATAAACGAGAGATTATTACAGAACTAATGAAAGAGAAAAAGAGGTTTTACAAAGAGGTAGCTAGACGACTAAAAAAATGTCCTGGTGTTAATGTTAGTAAAATTGAAAGGTTAGCAAAAGAAAATGAAACAATAGTTGTTCCTGGTAGAGTTATAGGAACTGCAAAAATGACTAAGAAAGTGAAAATATATGCTTATGCCTTTTCTGCAGCAGCTGAGAAAAATGTGATAGCATCTGGAAGCTCTGCACTTGGAATGGAAGAATTTTTGAAAGCTAAACAAACAGGGAGAATTATTATTTAGGTGATTGTATGGTTGTTATTGATGGTACTGATGCGGTTCTTGGAAGATTATGTGTAGCAGTTTCCAAAGAAGCTAAGAAACTGAAAGATGATGAAACAATAGATGTGATTAATGTTGAGAAGGTTATAATTACTGGTAATCCTAAAAAAATTGAAGCATTCTATAAACAAAGAATTGATAAGGGAGAAAGATATCATGGTCCATTTTTTCCAAGACGGCCTGATGGAATATTTCGTAGAGCTTTACGTGGTATGATTGCATACAAACGTAAATCTGGAAGAGATATGTTTAGTAAAATAAAAATTCATAACGGTGTTCCTAAAGGTGTGAAAACTGACGATGTCAAGAAAATGGGTGTAAAGGAAGTTCGTTGTAAATATATTACTTTAGAAAAATTATCTCAAAAAGTGGGTGGAATTTAAAATGGCTAAGAAAAAAAATGTTATATCAACTGGAAAACGGAAAACTTCAATTGCACGAGCGGTAATTAAGCAAGGTAAAGGAGATACATTTGTAAATGGACGTCCTGTTTCAGATGTATGGTCAAGATACAAAGTAATGAGACTTAATGAACCATTTATGATAAGCGGTTCTCCAAAAGATATAGATATTTTTGTTAATGTTAAAGGAGGCGGTAACTGGGGGCAAGTTGATGCTTCTAGAACTGCAATTGGAAATGCTTTAGTTAAACATTATGGTACAAAAAATAAGACTTTAAAAAGTAAGCTGCTGAATTATGATAGATCAATAATGATTTCAGACTCAAGAAGAACTGAGGCTCATAAGCCTTCTAGATCTTCTGCAGGTCCTAGAAGAACAAAACAGCAATCAAAGAGATAGGTGAAGAAAAATGATTATTCCAATTCGTTGTATGACATGTGGAAAAGTGTTAAGCACTTTATGGATAGAATATAAGAAAAGAATAGCTAAAGGAGAGAAGCCTGAGAAGATTTTAGATGCTCTTGGAGTAAAAAAGTACTGTTGTAGAACTGTATTTTTAACACATAAGGATGTTATCAAAGAAGTAGGTAAGTTTAGATTCTAATTCTTAGTAGTTTAAAAGTATAATTTTAGGAGCTAGTTTTATGAGTAATGATGATTATATGAAAAGAGCTCTTGAAGCTGTGAAAGATGGGTTTTCTTTAGATATGCCTGTAATGGTATCTACTCCTGATGTAGATTTTGATGCTGATGACAGTTCTGTTTCTAATCTACGTATGGCTGTTGAATATCAAGGATATTTTGATGATTATATGAGATTACAAGGCAGTGTTTCAAGACAAGCTGCTTTACCAAATACAAGAGGAAGAGTTCCTGTTGTTGAAATTGATTTAGGTTATTCTTTTGGAAGAACAGTGTATAGTGATGATTCTAAAGCATGTGTAGTTGCTTTAGATAAGAAATTAAGAAATTATGATTCATTATTCAGAAAAAGAGTGTATTTCCATGAAGCAGGGCATGTTCAAGCTGCAAAACTTGCTGGTCATTGCACTGATTTAGATGATGCTGAAAGAATAATGGTGCTGGAAAGTATTCCAGAATATGCAATGAGACGTGTATTTGAATTACGTTCTAAGAAAAAGAATGATGAATTTGATAAATTAGCTAGATTGATAAAAACAACTACTCCTTACAAAGATAGTGTTGCTTTTGGTGAGATAACTGAGAAAAATTACAAAGGTGGTTATGCTAGATTTATGTATGATTTGCAAGAAAAGGGTGGAAGATATGCTATGGATACTCTTGATGCAAGTGTTAGAAGTAAAACTGGAAGAACTTTCAAAGATGAATTAAAAAGAAAGCTTTAATTCTCTTTTTCTACAATTTCATTTAGAAGCATATCATTTGGTAATGTTATTTTCTTGTCTTTTTGTTCTAATACTGTGAATAGGGTGTTCATTTCAACTATTTTTCCTTTACTATCTTTTATTTTAATTGAATCTCCTTGTTCATAGGTTTTTTGTAAGTATATTCCTGCTATGAAATTAGGAACAACTTCTTTTGCACCTATTAAGACTAGTCCAGCAACAGTTACAAGTGATATTACTAGAGCAATGTCAAGAACTATGAATGATATTCCTATGATATTGAAAATAAGTATTATTATTAGCAAGAACATTACTAGTTTTGTTATACTTTCTGCTACTTTTCCAAGAATTGTCATGTTCTTTTCTTTTCTAGAGTTTGTTCCAATTGTTAATGCGGTTTGTACGAATTTTGATAAAAAGTCTGTTAATACAACACCTACAACTATTATGAATATTGAAATTATTATCTTAGGAAGTAAGAGTGTGAAGCCTTGAAAGAATACTACTAATGGTTCTAGCATTAAGACATTTGCTACAGCTGCTAGTGTTACAAACCAAACTGTGAATTTTAGAAGATCTCCTATAAGTTCTACTGCTGTTCCATGATAACCTATTTTCTTTAGAGTTGCATCAAACCCACTTGTTCGTGTTGCGCGTCCCATTCCAAACCTATAAAGCAGTTTTACAGCAATTTTTTTAATAATTTTTCCAATAAGAACTCCTACTATAAGAATGATTATAGCTACGAAAATATTTGGAATAAAATCGTATAGACCTCTAGCAGTATCTGTAGCAGATTCTGCTGCTTTTGTATATACTAAATCAATTGGATCGACCATAACACCACTTATTTAATAGAGTTTATCAATACTATAAATGTTTAATCTTTTACTTGTTATCTTATACTATGCTTTATAAAAAATATACCCCAGTGGATATAAAGGGTGTGCTTGGTCTTAATAGTGCGTATAATTCAACTAAAAGCTGGATTTCATCTTGGGCATTTAACAAAGAAAAGCCTGGAAAAAACGATTTTTTGATTATTAGTGGTCCTTCTGGCTCTGGTAAAACTATGATTCTTGATATGATTGTTAATGAACTTGGGTTTGAAACAATGTTTTTTAATCCTGGTGAAGCTGGTAATGCTGAAAAAATGGAACAGATTAAGCAAACTAGTTTGTTTTCAAAAGGTAAGGTTGTGGTTGTTGATGAGCCAAAATCTATTCGTGGACTTACTGATATTATAAAGGAAAGTAGATTTCCTGTGGTTATACTTACAAATAATCTTTACAAACCACAATTAATGAATCATAGAAGAAAAGCTACAGTTGTTAGTTTAATTCGTGCAAGATATGATAGTATTGCCTCAATGCTTGGTAGAATTTCTGAAGCAGAAGATTTAGGATTTAGTAAAGATGAATTATTGAATATTGCTAAATCTTGTCGTGGAGATGTTCGTGCTGCTTTACTTGATTTAGAATCTGCTTCATTAGATTCTCGTATAGGTGGTAGAGATGTTGATGAGAATGTTTTTGATACTTTGAAAATATTGTTCAAGTCATTTGATGAAGAAACTATTAAAAACGCTGTGAAAAGTTGTGATAAACCAATTAATGAATTATTCTGGTGGATTGAAAATAATATTTATCGTGCGTATTCTAAACCTCAAGAAATAGCTGAGGCATATGAATATCTTGCTTTAGCAGATATGTATAATTCATATATAATGAAAAGGCAAAACTTTTCATTAATGAAATATTTATTTGATTTTGCTGTAATGGGAGTTGCTTTTAGTAAAAAACCTGCACCAAGTTCTTTTAGTTTTGTAAGATATATGCCTCCTATGATTAGAACTAAAAGTAAGAAAATGAATCCAGTTTTGAATAAAATTGCTATTAGAACTCATACTACTACTAAAAAAGCAGTTAGTTATATTCCAATTGTTCAAAAATTAGCTAAACTTGATAAAGAAAAGGTTATGTTTGACTTTGGTTTTGATAAAGATGATATGAAATTACTCAAGTAAAACATTCATAGTATCTGATTCTACTGCGATTTTTGTTATGTCAATACTTGTGCAACCAGTTAATTCATATGTTACATTTACAAAATATCCGTTTTTTGCATATTCTTTTTCTGAAAATGCTACGAAATTGTTAAGATTTGTTTGTAGTTCAGTTTGTGGACATGGGTCTCTTGATTGATATATTTCAAAAATATTGTTCATTTTGTTTTCTATATTGTTTGCAATAAATGGCTCGTCTCTTGAAGCTATGTTACTATTTTCAACTCCAAAATATGATAAGAATGTTGTTGATATTACAAGAAATACTGTACTTATTACTACTGCAGAAATTATTAGCCATTGGCCTTTTCTTTTGGATATCATAAGAATAATTGGATTTTTACCATTTTATAGTTTTCTTAGCACCGCATGCTTCACATTTTATCTCTGCGATCTTTTTTTCTATTGAAAGTTTTGTATCTACTTTTCCACATTCATGACACATTACAAATTCTTTTGTGAAATCTTCAATTCGTTTTCTTATTAGTGCGAATTCAACTACACCGTTTAAATCCAAGGTATCTCCGGTTATTGCACCCTTTATTCCTAGAGTTTTGAATAAGTATTTTGCAATAGTTTTTTTATCTCTTCTCAAATTTTTTGCAATGTCAGAAAAATTCTTTATAATTGTGTTTTTACCGTGAGTTTCAAGTATAGGTTTAACTGGTTCAAATCTATCATTACTTTCAGTAACTTCTGGTAATTCTTTTTTCGCTTTTTTTAACAAATCTTTGTAATCCATTTTACTCACTTTTTTGTAATATATTTAAGTTCCTAAGGTTTGGCAAATGTTGTTATGTCAGTTACGCCAAAGTATTTTTTCTCAGCGCTTTTGATAGTTCCTGTAACTCCCAAAACATTTACAATTACTTTAATCTCACTAATTATATTAATTAGAGTTAATGCAGTTCTCATTTTTTCAACTTCTTTGTGACTGCATTTAATTATACCTCTTTGTTTTTCCATCCTGAATAAATTTTCAATTATCCACATATCCATTTCACTTGTCCCAAATTCTCCATAAAGTTCAAATAATTTTAACCATATGGCGTTTACTACAGAACCATATTCTATTGGACTTTCTCCAATTAGTTCAAAGACTACATATCTCTTTGGTTGTCTTAGACTTGGTGGTAATGTTTTTGGTTTATCTTCATTTTCCATTATTTCACTTCCTCAGCGCCTTCTACTGCTTCTCCTTTGAGTTTTTTTCTATTTTTTTCTATTATTGATTCTGGAATAGATGTTATACTTTGAACTGCATCTGTTAGTTCCATTCCTAGTAAATTTGTTAATGATGCTAATTGTCTTCCAGAACGCATGTGCCATTTTGAAACTGTAGCTGATGTTGTTATTACTGGAGTATTGTATTTAGTACATAGGAATACATTTCGTTTCATTGCTGTTAGTTTGTATACTCTGTGTTTTTTGTATGATTCAATTATAGTATGTAAATTAACTTCTATTGCTACGTTGTTATCTCTTGCTAATTTTACCATGATGTGATCTAATCCACTATCTTTTCTATCTTTTTCAGGATTTGCTAGAATATCTACAGCACTTGTTTCACATGCTGCTCTGTTAACTGCTAAATCTCCACCATCAACTATAATTACTTCTACTTTTTCACGTACTTTGTTTACTATTTTATTTAGTTCTTCTGGATTTTTTGGTTGTATTAGAAGTGTTTTTATAATATCAATTTCTTTGTCAGATGGCCATTCTATATTTTTTATATCGTCGTTTGCTGAGAAGGTTCTTATGATTCCAATTCCTGCAAGTTTTAGTCTTTTTGCCATTTTGATTAGTTCTTCATCTGTATTTTCTCCAGTTGTGTCGCTGTCATGACATCTCAAATCATAGTAAAACATAATTATTGTTTTGTATGGGCATTTTAATTATGATATTACTACCGATAAGTTGACAAGTATAAAGGGAAATCTTGAAAGATTTCTCTTGAAGCTGGTGTTGATTAAGCAGCCTCAGCCATTGCAGCCTCGACTTCGTCATGGATTCTCTTGGCGGCTTCTTTGCTGGTGATCTGAGCTTTCTGAAATGACTTGGTGATGGCGCTGCCGATTACAAGCCAGTCAGCACCTGCTCTGATCGCGTCTCCAGGTGTCATTGGTTGCTTCTGGTCTGAAGGTGATGGATACCATTCCGGATAAAGCGCTGGCACTATCTTTTTCAGACCTTTGAGTTCTTCAAATTGTTTGAGGAACCCAATTGCTGCTCCGCCGCCGACAATAGCAGGAATGCCAGACAAAACAGCGCGACGAGCTCTTTCTAGCACCACTGCTTTGACCGGACCTCCCATGAGGATGTTACACTCCTCTTCGCAGATGCTGGTGAGCACTGTAATACCAGCCAAAGTGATATCAACGTTGTTCTCTTCTCTGACCTTCTCCATGGCCTTGCGTGCAGCGATGAGAGCTTCTACACTGTTTGTGAGATGAAGAGTCACGATGATCGGTTTGGTGGTGGCGATGTCCAGGATCGTGTTCTGCACAGTCCTGGGAGTATCATTGGTCTTCACATCTGAGAACAGACCAAACTCAGCCATTTCTATAGCGAATGCTGTTCCCATGTCACTATGATGTAAAGCTGAGTTCAGCTTGAACCCTCCCACGTACGGCGAGACTGCCTCGACAACTGTGAGAGCTTCATGTTTGCTCATACCGTCTAGTGCTACCAAAATTGGATTTCGGCCTTCCACGTTTACACCCTCCTAATTGTGCGCCATTCATGGCGCGTCTATACAAAAAAGGAGCTTGGGTAGCACCCAGGACGATTGAATTCCATCCCAAGCTCCAACCACCTACAATATTGCCCCGGGGCCGAGGGTCTGCGAGGCTTATCCTAGGACTTAGCCAAGCAGATGTTTTCCAGCAAGTACCTTACGACGGTTTTCGTCAGTGATTGCGGCAAGAAAGTCTTCCCCATGTCCGCAGTCGATGTTGATGGGAGTACCTGCCTCACCCATGGTGTCAATGAGTTCATCGCAGAGCGGGCATTCTTCGGGCGGCCATGAAACGATTTCAATGTCCGGCGGTTTCACAGCCAATTGGACAAACACCTCCATCCACTCAGGAGGAGTCCAGCCCTTTCTGTTGGCAATGCAGGACATGCCAACAATGTCAGCACCATTAGCCCTTAGAACATCAAGGGCCTCGGTTGTGGTCTTTCCGCTGGTGATAACATCTTCGATCAGGAACACTTTGCGCCCCTTGACTCTCTTGAGATTGGCGCCACGGAGCGCAAGATAGTACTCGATTCCTGTTATTACCTCGTTTTCGTCCTTTACGAGTCTTGCTTTCTTTTCCAGGAACGCGAGCTGACAATCAGTTATGTCTGACAGTGTGGTAGCCAGACTGATTGCGCCCATGGGAGTGCCGACAATCGTACCTTCCTTAATGAAACCGGGAAGATGTTTGATAATGGCGTTTTCAAGCAAGAACGCCAACTTCTTCCGTGCTATGGGATCGTCGGTTGCTTCCACCTTGTCCACATAGCTGTTAGAGTGGTCTCCTGCTGTGAACACAAAGTGTCCAATCCGAAGAGTTCCACACTCCTTGAGGATTTGCCATACTTTGTCATCAAACGGCCCTACGATTTCCGTTGCCATTACTTCACTCCTTTTCTACGGGCTTGATGGAATTGACCTTTGAGAACGTGATCTTCCACTACTGCTATTTGCGCGTTTGCCGCTCAGTCGTTTGTTTCTTTCTGTGCACTTGCCACAGATACGCTTGTCTATGGTTGTGAGTATTTTTCTTCCACAACCACCTAAACAAAGCAACCACTTTTTCTTTGCTCGTGGTACTGTCATACATTCTCTCCCATTGTTCAGGTTGATTCTTGCTTTAGTTTATCATCACCGCGTATTTTGCATTTTGTGCAATATCTCGCAGTTTTCAGCATGCGTTTGCGTCTTTTACACCCAGCGCATGTTTTCCATACTCCTGGGTTTTTGCGCACCTTTGCCATGTATTTATCCCTCCCGTGACGGGTTAAGAAAGATAGCTTCGGCTATCAGAATAAAACGTATATTTTGCAGAACAACATCATATGATGTGGTTCTGATTTTGTAAGTTGTGCTTTTTTTGGGGTTTGGGAATGTATATGTGCATTAGAATTAGAAGTAATATTTTAAAGGATATTATTTTAGTTTCATACGTGCTTTTCTACCAGCGCTTGTACGTCCTCTAAATGCGCGTCCTTTACCTTTACCTAGTTTAGCTGTTTTTGCAGCAGATTTTTGCTTCAAATCAACCAAAATAACTTCAAAATAATGATATTGACCGTCTTTTGCTATTTCATATGAGTTTACAACTTCTGTATTTGGGTATTTTTTAGCTACACGTTGTTCCATGATAGATTGTCTTTTTTGACCTGGTGTAAAGTGTACTAATCCCATTGCAGCTGGGTTTCTACCTTTTGCAGGTGTTGGTCTTCGTCTACCACCTTTTTTGATTCTACCTCTAACTACTAAATAACCCTTTTTTGCCTTGTATCCTAAAGAGCGAGCACGTACAGGATTTGTTGGTTTTTCAATTCTTGTTATTGCCTTGCTTACTCTCCATTTTCTAACCTTTTTTTTGTAGTCAGGAATAGCTTTTATTGGCTTTTTTCTGATACTTCTGAATATTTTTGTGAACGACATACTATCACTTTTGTAAGAATTCATTACATAAGTATTTAAAAACATATCAAACTAACATATATTTGAAAAAGAGGTTTTAAAATGCATCCAGGAATTAAACTCGTAATTGGTCTGATCATATTTTTGATTGGTATCTATTGGTATGCAGCTCCTGCATTAGGACATTATGCTATTCAAAATGCAATGAGTGTTGACGCTCTTGATTTGAGCACATTTGAAGCTTTCAAGGTAGTACTTTCAGGTATTTTTGGAATTGCTTTGATAGTGTTTGGTCTTGTTATAGCATGGATTGAATATGAAGACCTAAAATGGGAGCGCAAAGAAAAGCGTGCTAAAAAAGCTTAATTTTGTTTTTTCTCTTTAATTCATTTTTACTTTATCTAGAGGAGAAAATGATTTAACTAACTGAATGCAATTAATGGTATGGATTCTATTGTACCGCTTTGTTTGAGATGTAAAGGAAAAGGACTTTGTGGTAAGCCGTGTCCTTTGTTAGCACGGTATAATGAACATAAGGTTGAATTTGTTTCTTTGAAAGAGAATTTCAATGCATCTGGAATTGCTCCATTTATTGGACGTATTGGATATCCTGAAATTACTGTTGGTTTGTTATCTCCTCCTTCTGTTAAAGATGATGCTTGGGCTTTAGATGCACCTGACTATTGGTATGGTAAGCAATATGCTTTAGATGATATTATTGGTGCTAGAATGCAAGTAATTAATTCTCGAGGAAAAGGAAATCAAGTTAAACTTGCGCAAATGCCTTCAAAACAATTAGAAGTTGCTCAAGAAGTTGCAATGTCTTCTAACACTCCAAGTGTTGAGTTTTGGCTTGATAAGAAACCATTTGTTTCTTTTCAATTAGATTTATCTGCTTCACCTGTAGGAGCTTTTGGAGCTTTGAATAAAGTGAAATTAGAGGAAAATGCGAATGTTTCTAGGAAAGTTGATAAAGTTGTTACAGATGAATTAAAGGCTGCTGAGCAGATGAAGAAGATGTATGGTAAGGGTATTGATGTTAATCAGTTAATGCGAATTCTAAGTACTGGTTTACTTGGTGATCAAAAGCGTAAGAAATTGGTTCCAACAAGATGGGCTATAACTGCGACAGATGATACAATTGGTAAACAGCTCATTAATGATATTAAGGATTACAATTGGGTTGATACTTATGAATTATATGTTAATGAGTATATTGGAAATAAATTTTATGTTCTTTTGATGCCAGGTGTATGGCAATATGAGTTAATAGAAGTATGGTATGGTGGTTCACTGTGGAATCCTACTACATCTGTTTCAGTTTCTACTGATTATGAGAATGTATTTGGTAGAAAGAACTATGCTAAAGATACCGCAGGTGGTTATTATGCTGCTCGGATTGGTGTGTTAGAGTATTTGGCTCGTATTCGTAAGCAAGCAGCTTGTTTGATTATGCGTGAAATTTCTCCTGAATATAGTATTCCTGTTGGAGTATGGGAAGTTAGGGAAAATGTTAGGAATTCGTTTTTTAACAAACTTACATTTGATACTCTAGAAGGAGCTTTGACTGAAATTAAGAATCAATTTAAGACTCCAGTTGATGGATTAATTCAAAATAGTAAATTACTTGCTAATTATAAGCAACAATCTACTCTAAAAAAGTGGTTTTAGGGTATCTTTATATAATAGGATTCTAGATTCTAATTATGGTAAGACAAATAAAGTCAGCTAAACCTAATAAATTAGTGCCAGGAGTTAGACCAACTGGGGTAACTGTAGTATCTATTATAAATTGGTTGTTAGCAATATTATTATTGCTTGGTTCTTTGGCATTGGTACTAGCAGGAGGAATGTTAGGTTCTCTTGGTGGCGGTAGTATAGTAGGAGCAATAGGTATTGCTGTAATAGCTATGGGAGTTGTTGTTTTGGTAATAAGTATTGTCTTAATTGCGGCAACTTATTGGCTATGGAAAATGCAAAAGAAGGGATGGATAAGTGTAATGATTTTAGATGCAATACTCGTTGTAATCAATATACCAGCTCTATTAACATTGGACCTTCTTGCAACAGCAATTGTAATTTTGGGTGTAATATTTATTGCATACCTATACACAAAGAGAGCTCTATTCCAATAATTTTCTTTTTATTTTTTTCCTATTTTTATTTGATTGACA
>EAAG01000002.1:0-22600 GCA_026058435.1 Candidatus Aenigmatarchaeota archaeon
GCATTAAAATAATTTGCTAAAGCTGCAGCAAATGTTGATTTACCTGAACCTGGAGCTCCTGCAATCAAAACTCCTTCAACTTTTTCGGTTATTCGTTGTTTTAGTTCAGGACTTAATTGATAATCATCTAAATTTAATTGAATAATAGGACGAACTACTGTTAGTTCTATTGTATCTGAGAATGGAGGACGTGCAATTGCTATACGCATATCACCTAATTGAACAACAGTTGCCTTGTATCCTGCTAATTCTATGAAAGCATCTGGTTCATAACGTGCAGCATCCATTATTTCTGTTATAATATTTTCTAATTCTTTTTTTGTAGTTATTTTATCTCTTGCAGAAACCAATTGAATGTTTCCTGGTGTTCCTTTTTTAGCTAAAGGAATTTGATTTTCTTTCAAATGTAAAGACATTGTATCATCAGTCATCATTTGTGTTAATGCTGTGTCTGTTTTTTTCTTATATGGTTCATAAAACTTAACATCAAGGCCTTCTGCTTCAGCTGCTAATGCTTGAACACGGTCAGAAGTGTATAAAATAGCCTCTTCATCTTTAGCAATATCAATAATTAGAGCATCAATTCTACCAGCTTTTGCTAGTTTAATTTCATCAACGGTTTGTCGCCTACCTGTAATTCTTAGACTTATTTTTTCATTTTTTCCAGACAATTCACGTAGTTTTTTAATTTCGCGTAGTCCGTCCATTCCTATGCTACGACCGTGACCAGCCTGAGAACGTAATTCTTCCATTACAAAGTAAGGAATTATGATTTCTATGTCTTGTAATTTGTTATCTTCTATTAATCCAGTTAATATTCCATCAACTACTATACTTGTATCTGGTACTATTTTTTGCATTTTATTCACTTCCAATGTTATCCTTTCTAAGAATGAGGCCAATACTAAAATTAGAAAGAAGACTTAAAAGCGTTTTACAGAATGTGAAAGTAAGTGATTACAATGCCACTAACAGGAACATATCCAAAGAAACTTGTATCAGGTAGAATTGAGATACCTAGACGTATGCGTAAGATACTTGGTAGTTATCCGACTGCATCAATACAACATGAAAAGGGTGACAAACAATCTTATCCTTATCTTCGTTTACGACCAAGTGTAGCTAAAGAACCTCCTGCTCAGACTGTACAGTTAACTGATTCTCAACTGCGACACGTTCGTGTTAGAACAAGTGATCAGGTCGTTATCATTGGAGTAAATGATCGAGCTGAGATATGGAAACCTGACATGTATGCAACTTATGAAAAAGAACAACGACTAGCAACACCTGCATAAACATTAATTAGGTTTAATTAACTGGTTGTTAAATTTTTTCCACTAATTACCCACAATGTGGGATTTAAGCATTTTGATTCTCGAAAATATACAACCAAATACCGAAATTGGTTTATATGACCGAATACAATAATTAGCAGGTGTAGGAATGAAGAGGATGTGCTGCAAATGGAAAAATGTAGAGAATGTGGCTCTGGCGAATTCGGATACGACGGAGAACACATGATAAAATTTTGTAGAGGATGCGGTACTGTGGAAGAAAAAGAATTTTGGCATTTAGTTGCCTAGATAGGAAATGTGAAAGCAATATGGTAGTAAATAAACAGAATAAAAAAAGTGAATAGTGATTTCTTCTCAGTTTTTTCTAGTCTGGAGTACATACTTTTTTTTGATTTAACAAGATGTTAAATAGAAATTATGAAAAAAAATTAGTTGCATTGTTTTCCTGTTAATAATGGTAACAATGAGCAATAAACTGGTTTTTCATTAAAATCTTCATCAAATAATCCTGCTTTTAGATGCATTGTTGCATCATAAAATCCCCATACTACTAGACCTCTTGTAGCTTCGTGGTTTCTAACTATATCAAAGAACTTTCTATAAGCCCAAGCCTGGTAATCATTATAAGTATTGTAATATTTTCCTTCATTTGTAACAAAAGATGAATCTCCATCAATTTCAAGCATGGCTTTCCAAGAAATTATTGATCCGCTCTCATTCAAATAAAAATGAACATTGTGTTCTCCCTCTAATAATTCAAATGTACCAACAGAACTAGTTTTTGGGGCTTGGTCTCCTATTGGAATTTCAAGAATTTTAACTTCTGAATTACTTTCAATTTCTACAACCTCAATATTCCTAAATTCAACATAATCTCCAACAATAGAATTTTCAGTTAAACCTAATAAAATATACAAATCTTTTCGGTTATAACTTGTAGTTAAAGGTAAACTTGAAATTGTTTGCCATTCTCCTGTTCCATTAATTAATTCATATTCAATTAAACTAGTACTGTCAAAGTTTTCTTTTATAGCAGAAAGAGCAATTGTAGATTCAATACCCTTTGGAGATATCATTTCAGCCCTAAATATAAACTTCTTTCCTCCTTCTTCATCCTCACCAAGAGATTGAAAAATAAGATTACAAAGATTATAATCAGTACAGATAGAATTTGGTTGGCTTTTGGTTATTTTTAGAATTTCGCCTTGCGAATCTAATTTAATTCCTTCACGTGTTTCCCAATTAATTCCTACTAAATTTTCAGATAAATCTCTAACAATATTTTCTTTACCTTCTACTTCAACACAATAACTATTTTGACTTTCACCTTTTCCTTCAGCAAAGACTCCAACAGAATAAGTTCCATCTAATAATATCTGAGATTTCTTTGTCATTCTGGGAGCGTCTTTTTTACAATCTGGGTTATTTCCGTAAGGATTACCTTCTGGGACATAAGCATAACTAGATGTTGGGGTTACTTCTGTAATAATAAATTCTGGGGAACTTATCATAGATTGTATTAACCATTCATTTATTTGTGCAATATCAAATTCTGTAATATAAATTGGTAAGCCTGTTTCTTCATAAACTTCATCTAAAGCTGTGCTTATTACTTCTTCAGAAGGTAGCTGAAAATCAGACTTATCAGAATCTCCTGCTAAATGTGCCATAAATCCGAGACCATCTAATGGAGCACCTCTTGATATTAATTCATTTGCAAGTTCAATATATTTTTTTCTCAGTCCAGGATATAAAATTACTCCTCCTTCATTTAAAATTAAAATAGCATTAGGATCTTCCTCATGTGCCCAAGTTAGAATCTTATAAGCTGCTTCTTCAACATTCCATCCTGTTCCCATATAATCATTTATAGGACTATGTGATTGTCTGGCTATTGGATGGTTCATAGCATCATACATATAAATTCTTCCTTTATATCTACTTGTGACATTTCTGACATGTTCTTCTAATGCTTTTCTTTTTTCTTCTTGAGTAGATTCATTATACCAATCGGGCCATCTAGATTCCATATCAAAAGCAATTGTGAGAGAATGTAATTTTATTTTTTTATTATTATCTTCAAGCCAATCAACTTCCAAATCTAAAGCATCCCAGAGATAAAGATCTCTTGAAACCGAATGAATAACATTCATATGTCCTTGGACTGTTCCTATTCCAAAGATGTTATTGAATTCTTCCTTGTATTTTGTTAATTCATTACTTTCTAAATCACAATATGCTTCATGGTTCTCTCCAGAACTATCAATAAATTCGTTATTTACCAAATTCTCGAATTTCAATAACAATACATTTCCATTTGAAATACTGTTTCCATTATATTCATCTAAAACTTCTGATGAAGATAAAGCTCTATTCCATATTTTTACATTGTCTATTTTTCCGATAAAACTATCTTTTTGGTTTTTTCCTTTATCAAAACTAGCAATACTAATTGGAACATTACTATTTTGTATATTTCCTGTGATAACTCCAGAATGTTGTTTGCCATTAATATACGGGGTTAAAGCAAAACCATCATATATGCATCCAACACTATACCATTGATTAGTTTTTATAATTCCGGAAGGGGAAGTTGCAGAAATTGCTTGCCCATTAATATTAGCCACACAGTTTAATTCTCCTTTATCTCCAGTATACATTATCCAAGAACCACTGTCTTTAGTTGAGTCATATTTTCCAATAATAGAATTATTCTTAAAATCATATTTTATATTAATTCTAGAAAATATAGAAATTTTATCATAATTCATATTTTCAGAATTTTTAAGTGTAAGGTATGAAAAAGGAATAAATTCTGCTATTCTATCTGTATTATCTAAAATAAGATTTGGACATTTTTTATAAAAATCTATATCAATTACAGAACCATAAATTATATTATTTTCTCCAATTGTTGTAGTTGTTGTATCTGAATCACCATGGGGCGGTAATTCTCCCCTGTTAGCAATCCAAGGATCTTCTAAATATTTCGTACTATTCTTGTTATATCGCATACTCCAGAAATTAGTCCACGATAAAACATAAACAGTTTTTGGAAAATATTCTTTGATTTCATTAAGAGCTTTGAAATAATCCCAATTACAATGAACAGGAGAATAAAGCAATCTACTCAAATAATCATCTCCAGAGATATTATTCTCAATAAGCCATTGTTCGATATTGACATAATCAACATTGCAATTTTTATTACCTGTTTCTTCCAAACACCAATCTTCATCAAAAACACAATTATGGACTATGAAATTTTTGGAAGGTCCAAATTGTGCAAAACCAAAGGGTTTTCCAGTTGCTATTAATTCATTATATCCACCAATATCTACAGGATTAACACTTTCTGGATAAGCACTTAATCCTACAATATCAACATATTCATTTCCTGGATAATAATACATTACCCTGTAGAGGTTTGGATTTATATCCTCATTAGGTTCGTATACCCATAATATATTATCTAAACCTTTATCATAAGTGTAATAATTAAATAAATATTTCCACATCTCAATAAATTCTTGATTAGTTGCTTGACCCCACCAAAACCAATCTCCATTCATCTCAACAAAAGGAGCAAATAAAACAACTACCCCCTTATCCTCTAAATCCTGTAAACCTTCTGCCATTCTGTCAAGTTCCACCCGCCAGTTAGTATTTAATACAGTACCAGGAGTAATTAACTCATTAAAATCAAAAGAAGTGATATCGTTGTGATCTCCACTAGTCAGCGGATTTGCCATATACGTGTCTAGAATAACTAAACCTCCTTTATTCCAATGTTGGAGAATTAAATTGTTGATTGGTTTATAAGTTACACCATTATCATTCCAATGATTATGCGTCCATCCGAGCAAAGCTGGGTTATGTCCTAATGGTTCATAGTTATACTTTTCAAAAGGATTATCTTCTATGTAGAATTGATACGCTTGTTCATATATTGTTTTATTTTTAGAATTTTCAGAAGACACAATACCAACATACTGCCCAGATAAAACTTTATTCTCATTTTTGTCAGGAAGAGAATAAAGATAATCTAATATTTTTTGTGTGATTGGAAGGGAATTAGGATTTGTTGTAGTTGTATCTTCTAGTAATAATAAAATAGCTTCATCAACATAACCACGAATTATTTCGATACTTTGTTGTATTTCAGGTAGAACTGATGTAGGATTATCTGAATTCTTTCGTATATATGAAATGAGTTTGTCACTGGCATACATTGCATTTGATAATAATTCCGTTACTTGAGAATATCTGTTTGCTTCATCGTAATTTCCTATAGATAAATAATAATCTGTAATTGACTGTGACTGCGTACTAAATTTATCAAAGCTTATCTTCATGTTTTCTAACTTAAAAACAATTTCTAATACATCAACAGATGAAAAAGCTTGTGCATTTGAAGAAGAAATAATTACAACAAATAATACCACTGTCATTACCAATAATTTTTTCATATATACTATATAGTATTAACAATATATAAAATGTAGAAACTGAAAAAAGAAAACTACGAGATGATATCTTCGATATCATTTAGATCTGAAGAAATGTCACCAAGACCTTCTCCTAAATCACCAACAGCAGCATTTGCTTGAGCTTGATCACCAACATTAGCGGCTCCGCCATCTAATACTCCTGTTGTCATGATTACATAACCAGCTATAGCTGCAATTGCGATAACTGCTATGATAATATATGCTGCATTCATTATGAACTACCTCCTCCGCTACCACCGCCACCAGAACTTATGGTTGTCATAGTAGTAGATTCAATAATGTATGTTTCTAAATCTACATTCATTTTTACTGGTTCTGATGGAATGTAAATTTCAACTAAATCACTATTGAAAAAATTATGTTCTACTCTTACTCCGTATGTGTCTACATAATATGTTTCATAAGTATTTGACTTTGAAGATGCGGTTTCAGCATCTGTATCACTCATTGTAACATTAAATAATACGTCGTTCTCTGTGCTAGAATCACCAAGAAGGTGCCAAACTTTTATTTTAATTGATTCTGGAATTCTAAACATAGCATGTGAACTAATTGGTTTTTCAGTTATGTTAATATATGATTCCATTAGGAATGGAAGAATATTGAATCTTATCTCAGCTCCATTTCTTGTTTTTATTGGTGAATTACCAATTACATCGTAATTTCCTAATATTCCTATTGATGATGGCATAAAGTCTGCCCAATGAACTGATTGGAAAGCTCCGGTTTCATCATAATAATCCATCCATAACTCACCTTCGTTCTTAGCGTAAAGTCTAATTTCAGAAGTTAAAGTATATGTGTTTTGAGCTGGTGTTGTTGATGGGAAATTTAATCTAAATGTTCCAAATACAGGATCTACAAATGGTTCTCCTTCTAGAATTAGAGCATCAACCACAGACTCTGTTGGAACAACCTGAATCAATATATTGTAAAGTTTTTCTGAAGCAAGTGATAATTTAACTAATGTTCCGCTAAGATATGTTAACTCTCCTGTTCCTTTAGCAACTTTTCCGTTTTGTCGTAAAGTAATTGTTTCATCGTCTCCTTTCAAAACGAATTTTTCTGAACCCACTATTGAGAAATCAGTTGCTGGGTCTATTGTATATGTTTTACCTAACAATTTGATTTCTGCTCCTATATAATCTTCTGCAATACCTGGATAACCAAAATGGATTGATATATTATAAATTGCGTCATTGTTATCCGGTCTTGATGGGTTAGCTCCAAATTTATGCTTAATAACATATGTTGGGTCTTGAGCAGCTCCTGTATCAGGTCTTGCCTGTGCGAAATTAGCTTTATAATACCCATACCAATCACCTGAAATATGTGAATTATATGCAACTTCATCAGATGTTATTGGATTTACCAATGTTCTTGATTTAAGTAATGCTGGAAATGATGTATAAGGTATAGGCGCAGTAGTTGACCATACGCTACTTTTTAGATAAATATTTCCCAAAGATACTTTTTCTGTCCATTCTGGTTCTATTTCAAAATTAAGAATCATCTCAATTATGTCCTGTATGCTTGCACGAATGTCTGCAAGTCCTTGTTCAATTATAGGAATTGCTAATTCAGGAGTGTCTAAGTTTGCTCTTATCTCATCTATTAATGCATCAACTTGATTAATTGCATCTTGTAACTGAGCAGCTGCAAGTTCAAATCTTTCAGCATCATCAGAGCTCATGGTTGCTTGTCCTGTTAAAAAGATTGGGTCGTCAATTGATCTATAATATTCTGCAATTTCAAGAGATGTTCTTCGTAATTGATCAAATTTAATTTTAACTTCTTCTAATTTGAGTATAACTTCTAACAAGTCTTCTGGTGTAACTTCGGGTGGTTCAGTTATATCAACACATGCCCCGTCTTCACATCCGTTATCACATCTAGCATAAATAAATTTGAATTCTCCAAAACAATATTGCTCCTTTACAAAACAATCAAAGCCATCACATGTCTCGAATTCTGGTTGATAACCACATACAGAACAACTTCCTACTTCATTTGTTCCAGCATAATCGTATTTTTCTTCTGGGCAGGTAAGAACTAATTTATGTTTAATAACTTGACCATCATTTGATGTGACCTCACAATAATTAGGTTTAATACATCTATCATATGCCTGTGAGCCACTGCCTACACAATCATTGTAAGCACTGAATACTATATATCCTTTTGTGAAATAATCTAGACCACCATCAGTATCAGTACATTCGTATACCATTTCACCACAATCATCTATGGTCGTCTCTGGTAATATAATACATGCTCCATCTGAACAACCATTTGGACAATTATAGTGATTACCATCGACAAAGGTCTTTCCGTTAATAGTAACACATGAAAATTCTTCAACTCCGCAATTATCTCCACTACAACTTTCTAATTCTTCGTGAATTCCTTCTAAAGGAGCACAAGTATCATAACGTGTATAAATCTCATCGTCATCTGCCCATTTTCTTCCAGTAGTCTCTCCGTATTCATAATAATTCTCTCCACCATCAGAATCTGTACATATTGGTTCTGGCTCGTCAATAATACATGCTCCGTCTTCACATCCATTATCACATGTCACATTATCATTATATGCTAGGCCAGATGAGAAACAAACATATTCTGCAAGAGCATTTTCTGTACTTGTTCCATTCATGTAACAATAATCTGTCACTGCTTGCCCATATTTATTTGTAACAGTTCCTTTGACATTATGATTATATCCTCCATCAGTATCTGTACATTCTCCTATTGTTGTAGTTGTCCAAACCGTTGAAATAGTTGTTGGTGGTTCTATACATGCTCTATCTACACATCCATAAGGACAATTTATTACTGTATTAGTATGATAAACTCCATTACAATAATGCTCAACTAATTGACCTTCACTAAATATTGGGTTATCATCGCCGCCACAAATGTCATTTCCTGTATAATATTTACCTGTAGCAATGCTCATTCCAGAGGTGGTTCCTGCTACGTATCGGTTTAATCCTCCATCTGTATCTGTACAACTAGGTTCTGTTGAACATGCTCCATCTAAACAACCATAAATACATGACGATATTTCGTCATCGACTGACCCCCCATTGCAGAATGCTTCAATTACGTTATTTATATTTAGACATCTATCTGTCAGAGAGTTAGTACCGTCGTTTGCTGTTCCTTTTACCGCATAATTTAATCCACCGTCAGAATCTGAACATGTTGGTGCTGGTTCTAAATTAGCTAACTCTAGAATATCTGCATCAGATAAAGCTCTATTATAGATTCTGAGATCATCTATCATTCCTTTAAACCTTATATTTGTTGTCCATCCTGAACCAATCAATAATTCATTTGTATTTGCTTTAATTGCATTTCCTGTTATTGACACGGTTTTCTTTAAATTGCCACCAATATAGGATCTTAAAGTACCATCTTTAAATGTAACGGAAATCAAATTCCAGCTATCTTTTGGAGGTGATTTTATAATCCAGTTATTTGATGTACTTCCTGTAGTAGTATATAAATAAGCATGCAAGTAACCTCCGGAGTTTGTGTAATAAAATGTGTATGCATTAGATTTACTTAGAATATTTCCATAATGTGGTCTTGGAAATCCTGTAGCATAAACCCATGCAGAAATTGTAAATTCTGAACTTAAATCTAAACTATTGCTATCACCGACTCTTATCATATCATTAACTCCATCAAAATTTGCAGCTTGTCCGATTTTACCAGCAACGTATATGAGACCTCCTTCAGAAACACCATCATTACCATTTCCAGAAGAATCAGCTGCATTTCCGTCGAAATTATAATGAGCTACTAAACCATCATCAATTGCTTGGCCTGTAATCATATAACTATTTCCGCCAAGAAAATCCACTATTCCTTGAAAAATATCATTAAAGTCCAATGCTTGGACAGTTCCAGCAGATACTAGAACAGCGGCTACAAGAAAAATTACTATTATGCCAGACTTTTTCATGAATACTACATAGATTTAATAGTATATAAAAGAAATTGGAATGTTTCGGATTTATTATAATAAAAAACTAAGAAATTTCTTCTACACAAACGCCATTAAAGCATAAGATAGGGCATTTGTATTGCTCAGAAACTATTTCATAATCATAACTTTTACCGACAACATCTTGACAATAGTATTCATTAAGTGTAACATTGCTGACACATCTATCTCTTGCAGATGTTAAACCTACTGGGGATTGTGGATTCTTGACTTCTCCTCTTTCATCATAGTTTTTTCCACCATCAGTATCAGTGCATGCACTACCTAATTTTATTGTAGTAGTTGCACTTTCATTAACCGTGGTTTCGGTTGTTTCTACAGTTGTTTCCACAGTAGTTTCAATTGTAGAAGCTTCTTGAACTGTACTTGTTGTATCTTGTGTAGTACATCCAGCTAATAATATAACTGCAATTAGTATTGGAAGTAATGTAATGTATTTCATAGAATATCATTATCATCTGATGTATAAATATCATTCTTTCTTGAGCAATTCAGCTAAAGTAGAAATATCTGCTTTAATTTCAGAACCATCTTTCATATCTCTTAGTGTAACTTGCTTATTTGTTAGGTCTTTTTCACCGATAATAATTACAAAGTCGGTTTTTTGCGTAGCTGCGTATTTCATTTGAGATCCTAATGAACGGTTTACAATATCAGTCTCTATGTTTAATCCTGCTACGCGAAGTGAGTCAGTTATTTCCATAGCTTTCTGTTTTTCGTTTTTAGAAACAGGAGCAATGTATATTAGTTTTGTTTGTTTTTCAAACTTATCTTTAACTATCTCTAATAATCTTTCAACGCCAATACCTACACCGGTTGCTGGTGTAGGTGAACCACCATATTTTTCAATAAGACTATCATAGCGTCCACCTGATGCTACACTTCCTAAATCTTCGTTTCCTTGAACAAGTGTTTCAAAGATAAACCCAGTGTAGTAATCTAATCCTCGTGCAATAGATGGATCAAACTTCACATAATTTCGATAATCTCCTAAAAGTTGGTTTAGAATGTCTTCAATATCTACTGACTCTATGTTAAGATAATTCTTAACTTCGTCTAATTTCATTTCAATAAAATTCATAATTGCCTCTATATTATCAGTTGTTATTCCCTTTTGCATTAATTCTTTACGTACAGCAGATTTTCCTTGCTTATCTAATTTATCTATAATTCTGAATACTTCTACTCGCTTTTCTTTGTCTAGTTTTAATCTATCAGCTAACATATCTAGTATTTTACGACTATTCACACGTAAAGTGAAATTTTCTATACCAATTCCTTTCATAAAATCAATAACTATTTTCAATACCAAAGCATCTGCTTCTGAACTCTTAGAACCTATAATTTCCACTCCAGATTGGTAGAATTCACGATAACGTCCTTTACCTATATCTTCATAACGCCACATTCTTACGAAATTGTAACACCATCTCAAAGGCATTGTTAAGTCTCTTTTTGATGCAACGATTCTTGCTATAGGAGTTGTTGGATCGAATCTTAATCCTAATTTTCTACCAGCTTTATCTTCAAATCTGTAAATATCCTTGACTGCTTGCTCTCCTAAAGCATCTTTAGCTTCTAATAATTCTAATGATTCAAATGCGGGTGTTTCTACTTCACCTAAATTGTATTTTTCAAATACTTTGCGGGCTACATCAAATACCCATCTACGGACCTTCATGTCTGCTGGTAAAAAGTCTCTAGTTCCTTTTGGTGGTTTGAATTCCATACAATCACTTACTATAATATAGAAACAGTAATATTAAAGAAATTGATTACTCTGATTCTTGTTCTACTTCTTCTGTTAAAATAAGCCTCATTTGATCCCATCTTCCAGAAAGTACTATCATATCGTTAAACATAGCACTAAGATATTCTCTATCGCCATCATATTCTGGACTCCTTATTAATGAAAGCATTTCTCTGGCTGCTGGACGAAATGCTCTTCCAGCATGTTCCACACTATCTCCTTCTCGTAACATATCAGCTGCTTTATTCACTGCAATAAGTATATCTTTTGGCAATTCTCCAGTTTGTTCACAAAAATAGCAATCATCACAACCTGAATATACTGGTTTACCATTTTCATCTCTATGATAAGCACAACAATCTCGATTAAGCAAGTGCTTTATTCTTTCATATCTTTCAAGTGTATTATCCTCTATTACAACTACAGCTGGTTCTGGTGGTTTAGCTGGTTCTTTTGGTTTTCCAAATAATCCCATGATTCAGAAATGAATGTGGAAATTTATAAATCATTGATGGGAATGAGTCCCACTTTTGATAGAAATTATTTTTTCATGTAAAACTTTCTTTTTTTGTCGTCAAAACGTTCAATTGCATAACGTAACATTGTTCTTGGCATTGTTTTGTAGTGTTTTTTCAAGAATTCTTCTTCTTTTTTCTGGTTTCTTTTACCTAATTCTCTTAACATCCAGCCAACTGCTTTGTGTATTAGGTCATGTGTGTCATTCATCAATAGTTCTGCTATTTTCAAAGTGTCTTCAAACTGGTTTTCACAGATAAATCTAAATGTTGAGATGATTGCAATGCGTTTTTCCCATAAATTATCAGATTTTGCAAGTTTGTATAGAATTTTTCTGTCTTTATCTAAAAGATAATCACCAATAATGTGGGGAGCTGAAATATCAACAAGATTCCAATTATTTATTCTATTTGTATTTTCTAAATATAAATTAAATATATCTAATTTTGTATTTTCATCTGCTGATTTGAAATTATCAATTAAAATTAACAACGCAATCCATCTTGCTTCGTTATATTCTGAGTTTAGAAGTTCTTTGACATCACGTAAAGATAATCCTTTGTATTTTTTAACAACTTCCCTCATTATTGGGGCCATTATTCCAAGAAATACGTCTCCTTCACCATATTGACCTTTACCTGTCTTAAAAAATCTCTGTAAAATCTTGGCTTTTCCAGGATTTTGTAATTTCTTTAGATCTAATTTCAATTCATTAAGCATATTTTCTTATTTTCATGTTAATGATAAAAAGCTTTAAAATACTTGGGAGATAATCTATGGTTAGGACAAAGCCGTGCTGATATCCGGTTTAGAGGCTAAGTTCTAATACAAAAATTTATGGAGAAAATTCGTAATGTCACAACTTAATCCAAAAGATATAGAGACAAAGGTACATGAAATGTGGACTAAAAAGTTTACAGTTGAGAAAATTGTAGATTTTGATAAAAATTCCAAAAGTATGGAAAAGTTCTATTTGTTAGATGGACCGCCATATGTTAATGCTGAACCTCATGTTGGTCATGCTAAGACTACTGTATTCAAGGATGTTTGGGGAAAATTCAAATATATGCAAGGCCATGCTGTATGGTTTCAACCTGGATTTGATTGTGGTGGGTTACCGATTGAAAATAAAGTTGAACAACAAATGAATGTTACTAGTAAGGATGATATTGAAAAAATGGGTGTTGATAAGTTTATCCATGAGTGCTCTGCTTTTGCACATGGTAATGAGCCAGCATGGATGGAAATTTATAAGAAAATAGGTGCTTGGAGAGGCTGGGTTGACCCATATTTGACTTCTGAAAATTATTATTTAGAAAGTGGTTGGTGGACTGTTAAACAATTATATGAAAAAGGAATGTTAGTTGAAGGTGAACGGCCTGGTTTTTGGTGTTCTAAATGTGAAACTGTATTAAGTGGTTATGAAGCTTCTGATTCTTATGAAAATAGAGAAGATCGTGCAATATTTATTAAATTCCCTTTGGAAGGAAAGAAAGATGAATATCTAATAGTATGGACAACTACTCCATGGACATTACCTGGGAATGTTGTGGTAGCTGTTCATCCAGATGAAACTTATGTTAAGATAGAAGCTGGTACTGAGAAATACATAATTGCTAAAGAACGTTTAGAGGCTCTTACTGATCTAGGAATTGGTTATAGAATTCTGAAAGAAATGAAAGGAACTGATTTAGATGGATTAAAATACAAATCTGTGTTAAATGTTCCTACCCAAAATAATTTAGAAAAAATGGATAATACTTTACGCGTTGTATTATCAATTCCTTTAGTTAAAGTTCGTGTTGCTTCAAAAACTCAGACCAAAAAATCTACAAAATCAAAAGATACTGTAGAGCATGTTGTAACAATGGATGCTGGTTCTGGATTAGTTCATATTGCACCAGGGCATGGTGAAGTTGATAATAAATTAGGAAAACATTATCATCTTCCAGAAATTTCTCCAGTGAATGAAAAGGGAGAATTAACTGAAGATGCTGGTGAGTTTGCAGGGTTGTATGCAAAAGATGCGGACGCTGTTATTATCGAGTATCTACGAAAAAAAGGTTTGTTATTACATGAAGAAAAGATAGTTCACTCTTATCCTTTATGTTGGAGATGTAAAACTCCTTTATTATTTAGAATGAGTAAGCAATGGTTCTTGACAATTGATCCTGTAAAGAAAAAAATGATTCAAGCAAATGAAAAAGTTAATTGGCTACCTGCATTTGCAAAAGAAAGAATGCATAATCATTTAGAAGATTCTCCTGACTGGGCTGTAACTAGACAAAGATATTGGGGAATTCCATTACCAATATGGGAATGTAAAACATGTGGCAATAAAAAAGTTATAGGATCTTTTGATGAGTTAAAGAAAAGTGCTAATCGTGCTTTACCTGATGACATGGATTTGCATAAGCATGAAGTTGACAAGGTTCAAATTAAATGTGATTGTGGAAAAGATATGAATAGAATACCAGATATTATGAGCGTATGGTTTGATTCTGGAATTGCACCTTGGGCTTCTTTAGGTTATCCTCATAAAAATAAAGAATTGTTTGAGAAATTAAAACCAGTTGATTTAATTGATGAAAGTCAAGATCAGATTAGAGGATGGTTTTATTATTTGTTGTTATGTACAACAGCTACATTTGATGATACACCTTACAAAACTGTTTGTTTGAACGGTTGGACTTTAGATGATAAAGGAGAAAAAATGTCTAAGTCACTAGGAAATGTTGTAAGTGGTTCAGATGCTTACAAAGAAGTTGGTGCAGACACTTTACGATTATATATTTGTTATGATACTCCTCCATGGGAAACTCAAAAGTTTTCAATGGAACGTGCAAAAGAATCTGGAAGATTGTTGAATATACTGTGGAATACCTATAATTATTTCAAAACTTATTGCGAAGTTAATGAAAAAGAAAGTACTGAAGATAGAATAGAAGATGCTTGGTTAGAAAGTCAATTAAATTCTTTAATAGAAAGTGTTACAGAAAAAATAGAAAATTTTACTTTCCATGAAGCTAGTAGAGCTATAATGAATTTTATAGTTGAAGACTTTTCTAGATTGTATATAAAAATAATTCGTGGGAGAGATGATGAAACTAGAAATTATATGATGACAAAAACATTTCGTGCAGTACTTTCACTTCTCGCACCATTTTGCCCATTTATTACAGAATTTATTTACGATGATTTATTTAATGATTCAGTTCACTTAGCTGGTTGGCCTATTGTTGAAAAAGATAAGATACGTGAAGACTTAGGAAAAGATATGGCTATAGTTGATTCATTAGTAGGTGCATGTAATGCTGTAAGACAGGAAAAGGTAATAAAGTTAAGATGGCCTGTAAAGAATGTACAAACTGATACTGAAATTGCTAATGAAGAAATGGTCGAGTTAATCAAGATGCTTGCTAATGTTCAGGAAGTTGTGTTTGAAAAAAATATTGTTAAAGATAAAAATAAAACTGACTTTGAACATGGTTCTTTCATACTTTCAGAAGAAGTAGATAAGAAAGAAGCATTAGTACGAGAATTGCTAAGAGCTATACAATCTGAAAGAAAAAGATTATCACTTAATGTAAAAGATTCTATTTCCTTGAAAATAGAAACTGATAATAAATATGTCAAAGGTAATGAGAAAAGAATAGCAGAACACGTAGGTGCGTTTGAACTTGTATTTGGAAAAGCTGATGAGATGGGTTCTGTAAAAGTAGATGAAGAGGAAATTAAATTTAGTTTCAAAAAAGTTTAAGGTGTTTTTATGAAAAAGGTTGTTGAGTTTTTGAAGGGAATTAAGGATACTGATAATGTTATTATTATTTTCCATAATGATACTGATGGTGCAGTGTCAGCTACATTACTAATGAAGCTTTTGAAAACTGTGGAAAATGTTCCTGATTTAATTTCTCAGCCAATGCCTATTAATGAAAACTTAGTTCAGAAGATTAAAACTTATATGCCAAATAAAATTATATTTGTTGACTTAGCAGTTGATCAACAATATGATATAGTAAAAGAGCTTGGTAGCTTCTGCAATATTTTAATAATTGACCACCATGTTCCATTGAAAAATCTAAATGGTAGACACATTGTTCATTACAATCCTGTATTTGATAAAAAAGATATTTATCAAAGTGCTTCTTATCTTACATACAATTTATGTAATAAAATAATTGATATGAAAAAATGGTTGTGGCTTGCTGGTTTAGGAGTTATAGGTGACTATAATCTTGATGATTCTAAAGATTTGGTAAAAGATGTTGAAGAAGAATATAGTGGGATAAAGAAAACTGGTATTGAAAATTCAATACTTGCTGATATTAACAATATGATACTTGCTACAAAAGCTACAAAAGATTTGACATTAGAACAAATTGTTTATGTCTTGAATGAAATGGGATTACCAGAAGATGTTAGAACTGTTAAGAACGGAGATAAAATGATAAAAGCATTTGAACTTATAGCTACTGAAAAAAGAAATTTCTTATCAGAAGCTGAAGCTACTCAAGGAAAGAATCCATTTATTTTATACAAACTCAAAACAAAATATAATTTACGGTCTCCTATTTCAACTGAACTTAGTGAAAAACATCCAAAAAAATTCATTGGTGTATACCAGCATATAGGAAGTAAAATTAAAATGAGTGCACGTTTCCAAAAAGGAAAAAATGTAATTGATATTTTACAAAAAGCTGGTAAAGGTTTATCAGCTGTTTCTGGTGGACATCCTGCAGCAGCAGGTGCAACTGTAAATGATAAAGATTGGAAAAAGTTTCAAGAACAACTAGCTGAAGCATTGAAATAATTATTTTGTATTCCAATACTCATTCAAATGAGATATTTTATCTCCTTTCATTTTGAGAATCATTATTCCTGCCATCTGATGTTTTTTTCCTCGATATATATTGTGACAACCCCATTCAGCAAATCCTGTTTTGCTATCTTTTGAAACCCAAGTTTTTCCTAGTTTAAACTTTGCATTTTTTGTGTTTTTAATAACTACTTGATCCCAGAATTTTTTAATTCCAGCATGACCTTTATATGGCTTTTTCAAAGGACTCTCCTGATAAATTCCCTTCTTAGTAAAGCATTCAAGAATTAAATTGGTGTCTTGGTTCTCCCATGCTTTTCCATATTTTCTCATTACTGCTTTAACTTGTTTGATATCCATGCAATCACTTCAGTTTCTTAGTCATATGAACAAAACTAGTGCTTTCTTTGAATCCAAATTTTTTATAAATCTTGAAAGCTTTTGATTTTGTTCCTGCAAATAATTCAATTTTAACTGCTCCTTTTTTTCTTGCAATATTTTCAGCATATTCTATTAGTTCCCTTCCAATACCTTTTCCTTGGTATTTAGAAGAAACTGCAATTTCTTCTACAATATAACGTAAACCATCGTGCCATGATACTGGTCTTGTTATTATAAATCCGGTTATGATTTTTTCTTGTAGATGAACAAATATATTATTTGTATGAAAATAATCTCTTATTACTTTTATTGCACCTTTATCGGACCAAGTTTCCTTAAACGTTTTCTTATATTCTGTTTTCAATATTTTTGCTATTTCTTTCAAATCAGATTGCTTTGCTTTTCGAATCATAACTAATTTTTAGAAAACTAATTATAAAAAGAATTATTTTGTAGCTAGAATAAAGCCATGCTTTTTCTCATATCTATCGATATCTACAACGTTCTTGACATCATACCCAGCTTTTTGTAATTGCTGTTTAGATTCTTTGTAAACTTTATTTGGATCTTTTGTTACATCAATTGATTGTGATTTAACTGCGATCATCATTGTTCCGCCTTTTTTCAAAAACATGTCCGCGTTTCTTATTGCGATTTCAACTTCGTCTGGTTGAGAAATATCTACAAATACTAAATCTACCTTTTCTACAAATTGATATTCTTCAGGTTTTCTTGCATCAATTAACAAAGGCATTATATTGAGTCTTTCTTTTGCTAATTTTTCTAATGAAATGTAAACTCTATCCGCAAATTCAACAGCATACATGAATCCATGCTTACCAATTAAGTCACTAACGTGAGACGGTGTTGAACCAGTACTTGCACCAAGATAAAGTACCAATGTACCTGGTTTAATTATATCATCTACTTTCAATCCTTTCATTACTGCTGCACCTAGCTTACTCTTGTAAGGATCCCATGTTCTCTTTTTACCGGTATTCAAGTCGTTTGTTGATAATTTCATTGTTTAACCTCGGTTAGTTTTTTTAATTCTTCGTTCAATTCTTTTTTCAGTTTTTCAGATTCATTTCGTTCTCCATAAAAATCAATTCTTGCTGCTACCATTAACTTAGAAGCTAAGATACGTGCAGCTTTACCTCTTAAATCTCGAGGTACGTTCTGAATATGACGTGAATTGTAAATTACTCCGTATTTAGGAGAACTTGCTCTCCTATCTTTCAAATGTCTAAATAATGCTTTTTCTGCTCCTAACAACTGTATAGTTGAAGAAGTCATTGAAGCTAATTTCTGTTTAGAACCTGCCATTGCTAAAAGTTTTGCAGCAATTAATGGCTCTACAACAGATGAAAAATTAGGAATAACTTCTAATGCCTTTTCTTTTATCTCATTTTCTAATATTTTTTTAGTATTCATTGTTTCTTGCGCAAATCTAGCATATTCTGCTAATTCTGGATGATTTTTCATAATAATTGCAATTAACTGCTTTTCTGTGCCTTTGAATGTTGGGTCTATAAGCACATATATTTCTCCTAATCTCTCTATTAGCTCATTTTCTGTCTTAACTAGATGATCAACAGCGTTGCTCATCTGTGATAATATTTTATCTTGAACCATAGTGATGTTTCCAGATTTCATTCTCTTTTTTGACCATTCTACTCCGAAATCTCTTAGAAATGAATGAAATTCTTCAATACTAGAAAAGTATTTCTTGTAATCAAGCCTAATATCCTCTATACTGTGTACCTTATCCAAATTCACTTTTGCGGCTTGACCCATATTTTTCACCTTAATGGCTAATACAGAAGGTTTAAAACAAAGGTTTTTAAACTCTTTATAGTGTATTGTGATAATAGAATTACAAAGTGATTATATGGGTTCAATAAGATCAAAAGAAATTAAGAGAGCTAGTAAAGAGATAGCTAAAAGACTACCTGGTGCTGCTACTCCTGATTTTAACTCAAATAAGGAAATGATTCGTGATATTGTTGTTGACAAAAAACAAAGAAATGCTGTTGCTGGTTATTTAGTAAGAGTTGCTAGAAATGCTCAAAGAGAGACTTCTTAATTCTTTAAAACTATTTAGAATAGGTTTAATTATGGATAACAAAATAGTTTACGTTATGTTTAGAGATGGTGAAGCTGGACATGTTCCAGATGCTCTTGCAGACAGAATTAAGAATTTTGAAGATGCAGAACGTGCTGGGGACCCTGAACAAACGGAATTAGGTAATGATATGTATGCTCTTCCTGTTAGAATTCCTTCACATGTTACCACAAAATTCATGGCTGCATGTCGTGGTGATGATTGTTACTCAGTGAGTTTAGATAAACCTTAGATTTCTAACAAGTTTAAAATATTGTTCTATAAGTTATATTACTAAACACACACAAACTTTCGAAGAAGTACGATTAACTTCAAGGGATATCACTGAAAAGTGAGGTTTCTTTCTAAAAGTATGAATTCTCTGAGATAGCGGATGCTATCTTCCAAGTATTGATAAAAAGTGAGGAAAGACCCATGAACGATGAAGAGAAAAAGCGAGAACTTCTGCGAAAAATTGCAGAAAACTTGGCAACATTTGCAAAAGCATTTCAAGATGCTGCTGAGTATTTTGATCTTACGCAAATGAGCTACGAAGAGTATCTTCAATGGTTTCGGGATATGAATGCTCGCTTGTGGATGATGATGCAAAACCTTGGTGGTGAAACTGATCCACACAGGCATGTACGTGATGTTGACATGCCTAACACAACGATTCCGCCATCACCAAACCCTCCGAAGAAGAAACTTCGTTATGCAGACTATATTGAGTTCTCAAATTACGCAGAGCTCAAGAAGTTTGAGAAAATGAAGCAGATATCTGCAGAAGAGATCAAGGCATGTGATCCCGATGAGTTGATGAAAAAGCTCATGGGAGGAGATGAGGATGTGGAAACCTGACCGGTATTGTGTTTTTAATTGGGCTCTGGGTGTTATTGGGCTCATTATCATATCAACTCCGCTCTGGCTTCCACAATTACTCTTGAAGCTGGGGTGGTTCTGAGAAAGGAGAGGGAACGATGATCGAGAAAAGATTTCAACCGCTAGTTGCGCTGGGGGTGTGTGCCTTTCTTATGGTTGGTACCTGGTTTCTCACAGATATCACCACAACGATAAATTACAATATGAAAGTGTTGGAGGAAAAGGAGATTCTGATTGCTGGGGATGATGTTCCGCTCAAGTATATTCAGGTTGAAATCCTGTCCACCGGCAAGACATCGATGGAAGACGGAACAACTAAGTATACCATAACAGCGAAAATCAACGGACCAATTATCCGTTTTGACTATCCGTTTGACGTCGTTGTTACCAAGGAACGGCACGACGAAGCTGTGAATCTTGGGAAGAACCGCCTTTGGCGCGGAGAAGGACAAAAGGAGGGATAACCCTTCGCGTTCTGCGAGGGTACTGGGAACCTGAGAACCCAAGTAACACTCGAAGGGTGAAAGGGTTGACTCGGGTGAAGAGGCCTGGGGCCAGAGAAACTATTTCTCTGGCTTTACTATTGTCAACTTATCGGTATTGATTGATATAAAAATAATGAAATTCCATTATAATCATGAAGAAAAACACAAAAATATTTTTTGGTGTATTAATTATTGTGCTTGTAGCTGTTGCTGGATCATCGTATGTTTTACTTACTCCTCTTGCTGAGATTGATAGTTTTGAAGATTGTATTAATGCTGGTTTTCCTGCAATGGAATCTTATCCTCGTCAGTGCAATACTGCAGACGGTAAACACTTTGTAGAAGATATAACTATAGATATTCCTGCTGAAGAATTATGTGAAGTGGATGAAGATTGTGCATGTGGTGTTCATATTGATACTAGAGATTGTTTCTTAGGAAATAAAGATTATGTTGACATTAGTGAACAATGTCCTGATTATTGTACAGGTATAGCAGGTAACCGTGTCCTCAAATGTATGTATAATAGATGTGCTAGTACTGTTGAAAATTAATTAAAAAGTAACCATACAGTATTCTTGTCTAAAATCTTTAAGACGTACGCGTATTTTTCCTCGTTCTTCTAAACTAGCAACAACTGTTTCTGGTTGATTACTTTCATCGAATTCAGATCCTGGTTTTCGTCTATAAATGTTAAGTCGATCAACTAAATCATCTCTATTAATGGTTTTTGTCGCTGGACGATTCCTTAACCAATTTGTTATATAAATTTCTTCAGCTGTTAATTCTGTTGTTGTTTCAGACATAGAAGTTTTATTGGAGAATATATTTTTAAGGTTGTTACTGATGTTTGTTCGTTTCTTTAGGACTCTCACCAAAAACACATAATGTATCTTTTCGTATGGTCGGGTATGGGAATCTGTCTTCTTCAGGGTCCCGTGTTCTTGTAGCACGATCTTTGACCACAAGTAGGTATAACTTTTTTGAAAACATAATTATTATTTACTTGAATAATATTTAATACCGATTCTTTTCTGTTTTTTAAGATTTGCTATCTATTATTGTATCTATGAATGAATTACATATTTATTGGAAAGCTGCTATTCCAGATGAGGAACTTAGACAATTATTATCTGATAATGGTTGTACGGAGGGTACAACAAAAACTGATGATTGTGACAAACCATATACCACTGTTTTTACAGAATACGATTCAAAACATGTTGCATTTGGCCTTGATCGCAATAGCCATGTTCAAAGAGTATTAATTCAATAATTCATTTAATACCAGCATTCTGGTTGGTAGCATTCTTGTCTGTCGATTATTAATCCTAATGGTGAAAGGAGTATAGCCGCGTCGCCATTGTTGTTCCAAATTGCTGAAGATCGGTTCCAAAAAAGATCTGTTGCAGTATTATGACCATGACTAGTATGAATGGACACCCTATCGAAGAGGTAAAAGTGTGGGAAAACAAACGTATGATTTGCGATATCTTTCAGGAGAAATCCTGAAATGTTATAATTTCCAATAAGTTCAACTTCTTCATCTAATTTATCTATTCCTTTTAATTTAATTTTTTTTATTGAAACATTAATGTATTTTATTTCTAAATCTCCTTTTTTGTACATATGCTTTCCAATTATAGATAAATCTAAAATATCAATAATCCCATCACAATTTATATCGTGATTTTTATTTTTTTGAGATGTAAATGATTTTTTGATTTCATTCAAATCCTTTTTTGATATTTTATTATCATTATTCATGTTTCCTGGGATAAAATCTAAAATTGAAATATTTTCGGATTTACTAAATTCTATCAAGAGATGTTTTCTTAAATAAAA
>EAAG01000003.1:0-17908 GCA_026058435.1 Candidatus Aenigmatarchaeota archaeon
TAAGAGGTAGTGGAACAGAATATGGAGAAGATCCATTAGGAATTATATCAGATTCAATAAACATAATTGCAAAAGTTTATGATAATGCAACCTCAGGAGGACTTCCAGGAGCTATTTGTTATTTCTACGAAAATTCAACTTTACTAGGAAGTAACACAACAAATTCAACAGGAGATTGTTATGTTTCGTATGACAAAAGCTCACAAGACATTGGAATAAAATCATTCTATGTAAATTATACATATCCAATAGGAATAAAAACTATAACTGAATCTCAAATAAATGTTTCTTTAGCAAAATATATTACAACTTTAACCATGGGTAATCTCAGAAGCAGTGGAAAATATTATGATGGTGATACAGCAACATTAGCAATTGAAATCAAAAAAACAAATAACACAGTAACAAATGAATATTATGATCCACAAAACATAAGTGCTAAAGCAATGAATAGTGCAAACGCAATCAAAGGAAGTTATCTTTATCCAGGTGAAATAACAAAATCAGCTACAGGGCAATATTCTGCAAGTACTGTTGTTGATTATGGAACAGGTTCTGATGCATTTATTAAATGGCAAATTAATCTGAGCGATAATAATTTTAGTTCTTACTTAGGTTCAGCACTTCACGCAGATGAAGATATATGTGCCGGAGACTTTGGAAATTGGGAAGGATGGAGTACATGTGTTAACAATATTCAAACAAATACAAAAAGAGATAGTAGTGGATGTACAGAAACACAGACTCAATCATGCGGAACCACATCTGGCCCAGGAGCCAGTACATCTTCAATCGAATCAACTACAGAAACAACAGAAACTGTTGAAACAACAGAAACAACAATTACTGATGACGAAGCAAAAAGAATTGAAGAAGAATGCAAACCATTCAAAGGAATTTCAGGGATAATATCTAATTCAATTTTAGGTCCTTCACACAAATCAGTTATACGAGTAATTGATCCTAAAGAATATGAGACAGGAACATATCTAAAATCATCTCATGAAATAGGTATAAGAAAAATGGTAATTACATGTTCTGGTCATAGTAATTTAACATTAGAAAACCAAACTCAGATAACTCAAGTTGTTCAAGGTTATAATGATATTGAAGAAATTGATTGTAATAATAGACCTGTATGTAGATGGATAAAAAATATTGAAAAAACAAACCAGACAAAAGAATGTAAATTATTGATAATAGATTCTTGTGGTTTTGTTTCAGAAAAAGCTTTTGACATTATGAAATTTGGTCATCCAGATTCTAAAGGAATTATAAGTGAAAAAATTATTTTAGGAATGCAATTATCAAAAGATTGGATTTGGTTCCTAATACTTTTAGCTATAATTTTATACATGCTGTTCAAGTCTATCAAAAAACTTAGAGAAAGATATCTTAAGACGCATAAGAAACGTAAAACTCGTAAGAAGCGAAAAAAGAAACATAAAAAGAAACGTAAAAAACGCAAGAAACGTAAAAAACGTTCTCATCGCTAAGGATTAATCCTTGTACGGTCACGAGGAAATAGTACAGCTTCTCGGATATTTGATAAACCTAACAGTAACATAACTATTCTTTCAATACCAAAACCAAACCCACCATGAGGTGGCATACCATACTTGAACGCATCTAAATATGATTCTAAAGCTTCAGGATTCATACCTTTTTTCTTAAGTTGTTTCATTAAGAATTCTCTATCATGTATTCGCTGTGAACCACTTACCAGTTCACGTCCTCTGAATTCTAAATCAAAACCACGACTAATTTTATCATTTCCAGGTTCTGGCATTGTGTAAAATGGTTTAATCGCCATAGGATATTTTGTAATAAAATAAAATTCAAATCCTTTTTTCTTCATTATCTCACCTATTTTTTTCTCAGCTGCAGTATCTAAATCTTCTCCCCATGGAAGTTCTATTCCTTCTTTAGAAAGAAGTTTTAATGCTTCAGTATATGTTAGACGAGGAAAATCATAATCAACTGCATCCACTTTTACTTTCAAAACTTTCAATTCTTCTTTACAATTATCTGCAACAAATTTCACAATATATTTTGTCATTCCTTCTAAAACATCTAAAATATCATCTTCAGAATTAATGAAAGCCATTTCACAATCTATTGCAGTAATCTCATTCAAATGCCATATGGTTTTGTGCTCTTCAGCTCTGAAATAAGTAGCAATTTCAAATATTTTATCAAAACCAGTTCCCATTATCATTTGTTTGAACAATTGAGGAGATTGTGCTAAAAATGCTTCTTTATCAAAATATGATATTGGAAATAGATCAGTACCACCTTCACTTGCAGTTGAAATAATTCTAGGAGTATGAATTTCTACAAACTTATTTTTAGTAAAATACTCTCTCCCACCTTCTAATATTTTAGAACGAATCTTGAATATTGCAGTAACTGAAGGTTTTCTCAAATCTAATACTCTAGCATTTAGTCTAGTATCTAAATCAGCATTAGCAGATTCTTTAACCTCTAATGGCAAAGTAGTTTCAGATTTATTCAACATTTCAATATCTTCAGGAATAAGTTCCCATCCACAAGGAGATTTATCACTTGCTTGAACAACACCTTTTACAGATATTACACTTTCTTTTCCCATATGTTTAATTTTCTCAGTCATATCCTTTTCTTTAACAACTACCTGCATTGTACCTTCTCTATCACGTAAAATAACAAATTTTATCTTACCAATATCTCTAATGTTATCTATCCATCCAGCAACAACTACTTGTTCGCTGTCCATTTTTTCTGTAATTTCATTAGAATAATGTGTTCTTATCATAACCACACACCCCTACTAATTAGTAGGATGCTATTAACTGGAGATTGTAGAATAATGTCCATGCAACCAACCACACAGTAAAATAAACAACCAAAGCATTACCTGATATCAATTTTCCAGTTTTGAGTTTCAATGCTGCTTTAACTACAATTTGAGCAACAATAAAAACTATAACAGCAGCAACCAATGCAATTAAAGGAGATACAATTAAGAATGATATATATCCTATAACAGCTCCAAACACTGCAAATAGTAATACAAGATTTCTTTCCATTGGTTTTGATAAATCTTCTTTTTTATCTTTTTTCTCATCACTACCAAGGATAGGTAAAGTTTTACTCTCTTCTATAGAAGTCTTCTTTTCCTCAGTTTTCTTCTCTTCTCTTTTCTCTTCCTTTTCTTTATGTTCTTCAGCCATTATAATCACTTTTTACAAAATTCATTGAAAAACGCACCAAGCGTTTTTTGTTCTTTTTCAGCCATTAAAGCCTTTGATGTAAACCATGACTTTCTAACAAAGTCAGGCAACTCATTATTCTTTTCTAACCAATCTTTTAAAAACATAATAGTTCGCTCATCTGATGGATATCCAGACCCATCAAAGCCATGCTTTTCCTGTAATTTAGCAATACAATCATCTCTACATATCTTTGCTAAAACAGATGCAGCTGAAACCTCAACATGGTTTTTATCAGCAAAGTTCTCACACACTAATTTAACTTTCTTATTTTTCAAACCAGATTTAATCTTTTGCTTGAATGCCCGAGTATTAACTTCAAATGCATCTATAATAACTTTATCTGGTTTCAGAGTATTAATAATTTCCTGCATCTTAACAATTTCTAATTTATTCAAATTAGAAGTTTTTTTGTTCTCATCAATATCCTTAGCATCTATTTTCAATAAAACATGATCTTTAGCCATCTTTCGAAGTTCAGGAGCTATTTTTTCTCGTTTCTTACGTGTAAGCAATTTACTATCTTTCACACCTAATTTATTCAATAGTTTCTTATCTTTAGAATCAATCATATACCCACATATTACTAATGGGCCAAGTACAGGACCTTTTCCTGATTCATCAATACCAAGAACTTTCATGGAATACTATGTACTTGAAATCAATTTAAAAGTGCGAAATGAACATTATTACACTATAGCGGGGTAGAGCAGCCTGGAGTGCTCGTGAGGCTCATAACCTCAAGGTCGTAGGTTCAAATCCTACCCCCGCTATTATGACATCAAAAAAAGCACAAAGAGAACTTGACAGAATAAATAGTCTTGACACGATAAGATATGCCGGATCAAATAGAACAGATGGTCTTACACCTGGTCGAACATATGTACCACTTGATGTTTATGAAGATCCTCACAGTCCAGGAAGAATATTAATTAAATTACATGATGACATTGGCGATACAACTGCAATAAGTTCAAAAAAAGCACGTTAATATTTTCTAAAAAACTTAACCGCCGTTAACTTTAAATACTTTAACACATGTTAATATATCGGTGTTAAAATGTTTAAGTTTCCATGTGAGATTGTAATCCAATTTGTTCTTCCAGCAATGAGAAAAGAAATGGTAATGTGTCTAAAAAATGAAAAAAAAACTAAAGCAACGTGAAATAGCTAAAATATTAGGAATAACAGATGCTGCAGTTTCTCAATATGTTAAAGGAAAAAGAGGCTCAAAATTCCAATTTGATGACAATGCAAAAAAGAAAATAAAAGAAATGTGTGTTCGGTTATATACTCATTACAAAAAGCATGAAAAAGATCATAATGGTAGTGAATTCATGACAGATGCATGTGATATATGTAAAGAACTCCGTTCTTCAAAAGCTTTATGCTATTTACATAAAGATCTTGGAATTGATATGAGTAACTGTGAAGCATGTATGGATTTATGATTGGTGTTTTGATGAAAGTTTATTTAGATAATGGTGCAACTACAATGGTTCCTGAAAAAGTAGTCAAAAGAATGGAACCATATTTTACAACCATTTATGGAAATCCTTCATCACTTCATCAAATGGGTCAAGAAGCAAAGCGCGCTATGCATGTAGCCAGAAATACAATAGCAAAAAAAATCAATGCCAATACAAATGAAATTGTTTTTGTAGCATCAGGCAGTGAGTCAGATAATTTAGCAATTAAAGGAACAGCATATGCTAATCCAGAGAAAAATCATATTATAACAACTAAAATAGAACATCATGCAGTTGAAAGAAGTTGTGGTACTTTAGAAAAACAAGGATATAATGTAACATGGCTTGATGTTGATCGTGAAGGATTTATCAATCTAGAAGAATTAGAAAAAGCGATGACTCCAAAGACATTACTAGTATCAATTATCCATGCAAACAATGAAATAGGAACAATTCAAGATATAGACGCTATTTCAGAAATATGTAAGAAACATAATGTATTATTACATTTAGATGCAATGCAATCATTCACAAAAGTTCCAATTAATGTTAAGAAACAAAATATTGACTTACTTTCTTTTTCAGCACATAAAATACATGGTCCAAAAGGTATTGGTGTGTTATATGTGAGAGAAGGATTAAAAGTACAGAAACTCACTGATGGTGGAAACCATGAACATAAATTAAGGGCAGGAACAGAAAATGTTCCTTATATGGTTGGATTTGCAGAAGCTGTAAAACTAAGCAGTGATAAAGATATTAAAAAAATGGCAAAGCTGCGTGATAGATTAATCCAAGGAATATTAGATAATGTACCAAGCACATATGTAAATGGTTATTATGAAAAAGAAGATTATACAAAACGATTATGTTTCAATGCAAATATTAGATTTGATGCAATTGAAGGAGAATCATTAGGAATGTTGTTAGACAGTGATAATATATCTACAAGTACGGGTTCAGCTTGCTCTTCAAAAAGTCTAGAACCAAGTCATGTACTTACAGCAATAAGACTAAACAAAGAACATGCAAATGGTTCTATTCGTTTTACATTAAGCAGATATACAACAGAACAAGAAATAGATTATGTAATTGAAAAAATTACAAAACATGCTGAAAAATTAAGAAATATAAGTCCTCTATGGAAAAAGATTACAAAGAAATTAGATAATTAGGTGATATTATGTATAGTAAAAAAGTAATGTGTTTATTCAAAAACCCAAAACATATGGGTAAGATAAAAAACCCAGATGGAGTAGGACAAGTAGGCAATCCTAATTGCGGAGATGTAATGAAAGTTTATATCAAAGTTGGAAAAAACAAGAAAGATGAAGAAATACTCAAAGATGTCAAAGTTGAAACATTTGGTTGTGTAGCAGCCATATCAACAAGTTCACAATTAACAGATATGGTTATTGGAAAGACAATAAAAGAAGCCTTAAAAGTTACAAAAAAAGATGTAACTGATGCATTAGGAGGATTGCCATTAGAAAAATGGCATTGTTCTGTGCTAGCAGTTGACGCATTAAAATCAGCTGTAGAAAATTATAAGAAAAAGTGATTAACATGGAAAAAATAACTAAAGACACAACAATAAGTGAAGTTTTAATGAAAAATCCAAAAGCTGGAGAGATTCTAGCCGCTCACGGATTTCATTGTGTAGGTTGCCCTATGTCACAGATGGAAACATTAGAAATAGGTGCAAAAGCACATGGTGTTAAAGTTGAAGACCTAATAAAAGAGCTTAACAAATAAAATCGTTAATAAACGAAGTAAATTTCTTTAAATTACTTGTCATCTATGATTTGAATACTGTTAATCAAGATGTGATAAAATGGCTAAAGTAAAAATTGATGAAGATGCATGTATAGGATGCGGTACTTGTGCTGCTGTTTGCGAAATAGCATTTGAAATGAAAGATGGAAAAGCTAAAGCAAAAAAAGGCGCAGAAAATGCAGAATGTACAAAAAAAGCAATAGATGCATGTCCAGTTGACTGCATTAAGTTAGAATAAATTCTAATATTTTTCTAAACTAATTTGTTAGTTTTAATGATATAGCTAATATAGCAGTAATTCCTCCCGATAAAAGAAATACTGTGTTTAATCCAAAGAATTGTGCTATAATACCCATTGATAATGGACCAATAATCATTCCAACATGCTTTGACATTTGAAATGCTCCTGTAAGTTCATCTTCATGTTTTACAGGAAAAATATCTGATGAATAACCTTCATTATTAACTAACATACTTTCTAATAACAGAAACTGTACAAAAATTATAGGAAATAATAGTATAAGACTGGTAACAAAAAATAATAATATAAATAATGGAATAGAAGCAACTGACAACCAGAACATTATTTTTTTCTTTCCAATCTTATCTCCGAGTTCAGCAAATTTATATTGCAATAACCCAGGAGATCTATGAAATATTGCTATCATTCCAATTGCAAAAATACTTCCTCCAAGACTTTCCGTAAATAAAGGAAGAGCCATGATAAGTCCTGTAGATATTGTAACAATAGGCAATGCAAATATCATTGGTTCATATATCTTTTTGTTAAAATGAAGCATTTTCCTTATATTAACTTTTTCACGATGATTAATTTTTTTAGTTGTTTTTAAGAAAAATGCTGTTATCATTGTTCCTATAGCTGAAACATAAAATAATATACTTATATTAATTAAACCAATTTGCATTAAAACAAAGGTTCCAACAAATGTTCCTATTATTCCTCCAATCAAAACAGCTATAGAAAATACAGAAAAACTTTCACTATGAAGTTTTTTTGGGGATAAAAAACGTATCTTTATTCTAGCAGCATCCCATGTAAATGGAACACTTAACCCATCAACTAGTCTTGCACTAATAAGACCACCTATACTTGGAAACAACCCATACAATATAGCTGCAATAGTCCTAACAACCATTCCAATTGTCATAGAAAATCGACTTCCAAACTTTCCAACAAATGAAGATACAGGAAGATCTGTAAATACCATTATTATTCCAAACAAAGAGAATATTATACCAGTTCCAGCAAACCCACCCACAATATTATTAAGATAAATTGGTATAAACGGTTCTACAAGTGAAATGAATAATACAAAAAACAAGAATAAAACAGAGATTTTCTTGATTTCTGTGGGTATTTTACTAAAATTCTTTATTTTAACAATTCCTAAACTAAAATGACGATGCATAATATTAATTTTACTTTCGGTATAAATATCTTTTGACTAATGATTAATCATGATTTCCGAGCAAAGTAGCAAAGTTCTCATAGAATTTGCAAGAAAAGTCATTGAAGAATATGTTAAAAATAAAAAAGAAACAGATCCACCCGTTGTATTTTCAGAAGAACTAAAGAGTAAGCATGCATTAATTCTTAGATTAATGAAAGGTAATGAAATTATCGGAAAAGCGAGTTTTCCAGATCCAACTATGCCACTACTGAACGCAATTAAAGAAGCAGTAGTATCTGCATCTCAAGATATAAAGCAAGAAGAGCTTGCTCAAATTAAAATAGAAATATCAATTTTATCAGAACTAACTGAAGTTACAGTATTCAATATAAAACAAGGTGATGGAGTTATGATAAAAAAAGAACCTAACTCAGGATTATTCTTACCAGATGAATGGAATAATTTTGAAAATAAAAACGAATTAATGAATGCTCTGTCATTAAAAGCTGGATTGTCACCAAGTGCATGGAGAAGTAGAAATGTAAAATGTTATTCATTTTCTGTGCAGACAATAAAAGAATAATTACTTTTTGCAAACCTTACATTTTTCCATTATTCTCTTTTTAGCGATTTTCATAGCAACCTCTCTTGTAACACAATCTTTATTACATTTTTCAAGAACAAATTTAGTATTTTTTGTAATTTTCTTTTCAACTTCTTCAAACATCCTCCTAACAAGATGTTCATAATCTCTATTTTTCCCTGTATGAACGTATTCAATATAAGAAGATATTACACCACCAGCATTTGCAACAAAGTCAGGTATAATTAATTTCTTATGATTCATTTGTAAATGTTTTTCAACTTCATTACTCATAGGAATATTCGAACCTTCTATAATTAATCCAGGTTTAACACCATGCATATTGCTTTCTGTAATTAAATCTGGTATTGCCGCTGTTATGAGAACATCAGCATTTACACTGATTATATTTTCATTTGCTAATCTTTTTCCAGGACAGTTTACAACAGAACCAGTTTTTTCTTTTATTTTTTTAATACTATCAAAATCAATTCCAGTTTTATTATAAATAACACCTTTTGAATCTGAAACCGCCACAAGTTTTCCACCAGCTTCTGAAAGATACTTTGCAGCAAATTCACCAACATTTCCAAAACCTTCAATAGCAATTGTAACATTTTTCATATCTTTACCAAGATGTTCCAAAGCAACTTTAGTTGCATGGAAAACTCCAAATCCAGTAGAACCTAATTCATGTGGTAACCCACCCATGATTCTTGGTTTACCAGTACAAGATTTCATAGAACCATTTGATTTTGCAAAAACAGCCATCTCATGCTCAGCCATATTCATATCTGGAGCTGCAATATATTCTTTAGGAGATAATTCACCAATAGATTTAGCAAATGCTTTTATCATTTCATCTTTATGTTTTTGAGTAATATGCTTTGGATCAGCAATGATTCCAGCTTTAGCGCCACCAAAAGGGAGATCTGCTAAAGCATTTTTTAATGACATTGCTCTTGCAAGTTTCATAACTTCCTCAATTGATACTGTAGGGGTCATTCTTATTCCACCCTTACCAGGACCAAGTGCAGTATTATCAATAACAACAAACCCTTCAGTTCCAGTTTTTGGGTGGTGTATCTCAACAATTTTTTCAGGACCAATGTCATCAAACGCTGTCATCTAATCACAGAAATAGATTACAATTACTGGTTTAAATAATTGTACACGCCATAAGCTGCAATTGCTCCATCAGAACATGCAGTTACACATTGTCTTAATACAGTATTAGTAACATCTCCTGCAGCAAAAACACCTTTTACATTTGTTTCTTTCATCTCATTAACTACAATTTTTTTATCAACAACTTTGATATCTAACTGTTCAGCAAGTTCAGAAGAAGGTAAATGTCCAATTTCTACAAAAACACCATCAAGTTTCATAATATCATCATTTTGTAAAACAATATTTTTCAGAAGATGATTTCCATTAAATCGTTTAACTTTAGTATTAAGCATTATTTTAACTTTTTTGTTAGCTTCCATTCTTTTGATATAAATCCGTTCTGTTTTTAGTTGATCTCCTCTATACATTAGATATACTTTTTTTGCATATTGTGCAAGAAGCATAACTGCTTGAGCAGCAGATTCACCACCACCAACAACACCAACTGTTTTGTTTCTATACATAGGTGCATCACAAGTAGCGCAGTAATGAATACCTTTTCCTTCATATTTTTTTTCACCAGGTATCTCTAATTTACGTCTTTTACTTCCAGAAGCAATTATCAGAGACTTTGCGCTATAAGTTTTATTCTTAGTTTTAACTTTGAAAATAGTATCTTTACCTTTTTTAGTTTTTGCAACAGATTTTACTTCTTCTGTTTTTATTGGAACTTCAAGATCTTCTACATGGTCCTTAAAATTTTTCATTAGTTGAAATCCATGAATAGATTTAATACCTGACCAATTTTCAACTGGTTCAGCTTCATTCATTAATCCACCAACATCTTCAGAAATTATTATAGTATCAAGACCATATCTAGCAGCATATATTCCAGCGGTCATTCCTGCAGGACCTGCTCCTACAATTATTAAATCATGCATTTTTTTGTCTCCTTAATTATTTTAACGCTTTTTCCAATTTGTCCTTGTCAAAACCAACTATTACAGTTTCACCGTCTTTTCCAGGTATGATTGATACAGGAACGCCCATTTGATGACTTTTATCCATAAGCTCTTTTACATATTCCTCGCTTTTGGAAACGTCTTTTTCTTCAAATTCAATTTTCTTTTCCTTTAACCAATCAGTCAACATATGGCAAAAATGGCATGTTGGTGATGTATATATCGTAACTTTAGTCATTTTCATAACACCTCTATTTCAAATTTGATAAATACTAACATATTTATAGTTGATATTCAACAGAACGTTAATTTAAGCGCCAAGAAGTTTTTTAATCTTTTCATTGAGCTCCTTTTTCATCTTTTGTCGTTCAGCAGATATCTTCTGATTATATTCACTCTGTAAAGCCGCTCTGCGACTCGCAAGTTCATCTTTCATATCCATTTCTAATTCTACTCTTCTTTTTTCATACTGACCAACTAATCTTTTCTTTTGATGCTCAATTACCTTTTTGAATTCCCCACGAAGTACTTTTTCAAGCATATTTTTTTCTTTCTCTAATTCACTTCTAGTCATTTGTTCAAGTTGTGATATTCTACCAGAATAATCTTTTTGTATTGATGAAACTTCTGAATTCTTTTTTCTTTCCATTTCTAATTTTATTTGATTTTTCTTTGTATTTATTTCATTCTTAGAAGCAATGTCTTGTTCTTGTTTAAGTTTAGAAAGAACACTTTCATTGGTTTTTTCAAGTTGAGATTTAATTGTCTTTGTACGCAATCCAACTGCAGATTTTATTTTTCCGGATATAGTTTTTTTAAGTAAAGCTTCCTTAGATTTATATTTTCCAGCAAGCGCACTTTCCTTAGATTTATATTGCGAATTTAATTTATTTTGAAGTTTAATTTCATAATTCTTAATATGATTTGCTAGCACAACTTTATTTTTTGATTTGTCTGCAGAAAGTTTTCTATCATATTCTTTCTTAGCCAAAGCTTTAGATTTTTCAAGTTCATTTTCATTTACTATTATAAGATGCTGATATTTCTTTTTTATCGCAACATGTTGTTTTTCAAGAACAGCTTTTCTTTTTAATATATACTGATTAAGATCATCGAGTGATTCTCTTTTTGCAAGTTTGGTTTCTTCATTAGATTTCTGAACAATGAAACCTGCTTGTTTTTTAGCATCTGCCATAACCTTAAGTTTTGATTTCTGAACATCTTTTTTCTGTTTTGCTAAAATCTTTCTATACACATTAAGTTTCTTAGAATAATCAGAACTTATTTTCCTTCTTTCTGACGCGACTAAAGATTTTAATTTAACATTCATCTTTCCTTTCAGAACCTCTGCTTCTCTTTTCATCTTAAGTTTATGATTAATACTTAATTGCCCACGAGTTTGTTTTATTTTTGTATTAGCATTTTGAAGTATAACTCTTTTATCAGAAGCAAGTTTATTGATTAATTTTCTTTTATCCTCAATCAGAACTTTTCTTTTAGAAGCAACTGAAGCTAAAGAAGCCCGTTGTTTTTGTTGAATAATCTTAAGTTTTGTATCTAACGCTTTAGCTTTTTGAATATCTTTTGCAATCATAAGCTTAGCTTTATTTGCTAAAACAATACGTGATTGTTGTAAAGCTTGTCGTTGCTTTGCAATAAGTAATCTATCTTTTTTCACTGTAGCTGAATGAGATTTTTTCAAAGCTTCTTTTTGTTTTGCAATTGATAATTTAGATCTTGCTAAAGAAGATTGCATTCTTTTACGAGAAGCTAACTCCCTTTTAGAAACTAACTCCATTTTTTTCCGTAACAATTTTTGTTCTTTTTCATGCATAGCAGTCAAATGAGCACGTTCTTTTACACGTGCGATTGTTTCTTTTTTCCTTTCATTTGCAATCAATATTTTATATCGCGCATTCAAAGCACTAGTTTTCTTTCTATATTCTGCGACGAGAGATTTTTTTCTATCACCAATAGTCTTTGCGGTTTTTGAATTTAATTTATGTCTAAGAGCAGTAATCTTATTTTTTTGAGAAAGTTGTAGAGCAGCAATGCGTTCTTGTCTTGATTTTTCAATTTCTTTGATTCTCTTAAACATTTTTTCATCTGTATTTCTTTGAATTTCTAAACGAGATCTTCGCACATCATTTTCTTTATTTTTTTGTAATCGATGTTTCTCACGAACAAGTTCTTGTTTTTTCAAAGCTTCTAGTTCTCGTTTCTTAGCTTCTGTTTTCTTATAAAGTTCATTCTTTTTCCTATGTAATTCTCGCGTAACCTCTAATTTCTTACGAGCAGCATCTTTCTGAGCTGTTTTAATCATACGTTGCTGTTGTTTTTTCAAATAAGTTTGTTTTCTTTTAACAATTACACCTAATTCCTGCTTTAATCCAGACTCAATTTTATTTAATTCAGTATCAACTGCTCTAGAAACATTAATATCTGTAGCTGTCTTTACATGAATAGATTTTTTCTTTTGAACATGTTTAGAAACACTTTTCCTGTGTTTTTTATGAATTTTTTTCTTATGTTTAGTTTTCCTTTTCTTTGGTGTTGATTTAGTCACAGATTTTTTAGGAACAACTCTAACTTTTATTTTTTTCACAGGTTTTCTCACTATTTTTTTCTTTTCTTGAGATTTCTTTCCGTAAATAAATCTATTAAATACACTTTGTTGTGCCATTAATACCACTATTCCCTGAGAAAATAACTAAAAAACTTGAATATATAGATTAATTTTTAGAAAATTTTGCATTTGCTTATTGTTTTTTATAAATAACGGAATGAAAACTATCATGAATAACATAAATCAAGCTGTTGAAGCATTAGAAAAAGGAAACATCATAATTTATCCAACAGAAACTTCATATGCACTTGGAGCAGATGCTACAAATTCTGAAGCAGTGGAAAAAATATTCCAAACTAAGGAAAGAGATAGAGGAAAACCATTATCAATTATTGTCTCTTCTTTAGAAATGATTCAAAAATATGCTGAAATTGATGGTAACACAAAGAAATTAATTGAAAAATTCATGCCAGGCCCATTGACACTCATAGTTCCATTAAAAACAGGATTAGCAGATAATTTATGTAAAGATACGGTTGCTTTCCGTATTTCTTCAAATCAAGTAGCACAAGAATTATGTGAAAAATTTCAAAAACCTATTACAGCTACTAGTGCTAACTTATCAGGCAATGAACCTATCTACAATATAGATGAAATCAAAAATCAGTTCGATATTCTTATAGTAGATGCTGGAAATCTTCCAAAAAATGAAGTTTCTACAATTTATGATACAATTTCAAAGAAAGTTCTTCGTCCAGGACCTATTCCTGAGCAAGATATTGTTTAGCTCCAGAAAGATAGTCATCAATACCCTCTGCGATAGCTTGTTCTACATCAGGGTCATTATCGGTAAGGTATTTCAAGTCATCTGAATTTGTTATAAATCCGGATTCAACAAGAACAGTAGGAGTACTTCCGTTGAACACTCTAAAATTATTAGTTTTTGTTCCTCTATTTCTTGCACTTGGCATATGTCTACTCATGCTATTTAATATAGCATCTGCAGCAGAATCACTTGATTCATCACCAGTTTCACAGAATATTTCATATCCATTTGCACTAGGAGATGCAGCATTACAATGTAAACTTACCATTAAGTCTGCTTTTTCATTATCAGCAATTCCAGATCTTGAACTAAGAGGAGTTGACGTCTTATTATCATATCTTGTCAAAACAACTTCATACCCTTTTGCTTCTAAAAGGTCTCTAATTTTCAGAGCTTGTGAAAGAGCAATATCAGCTTCTTGATGATCACTAGCAACAGCGCCAGGATCATATATATTATTATTTCTATTATTATATCCATGTCCAGGATCTAGGACAACTCTACCTTTTGCCACTTTTGGCTTATTTTCTTCCATTAAACCATCATAATCTGGCAATTCTCCAGCAGGTGTTTGACATTCCTGTCTTGCAGATGCTCTATCATTCATATATTCTCTAATAGCATCTCTACCTTTACTTGCTGACACAGCAACAAGTGCTCCAACGGCAAGATATTTAGTAGCTCTAACAGCCGTATTCACCCAATTATCTGGTTTATCATTGTTTCTCATAATATCACCATTAATGTAACTACTACATAGTCAAAAACCCCTTTTAAGCTTTTCTATGCTCGAGTATACATATTGAGAATTAGCGTTTTTTCGACCTTTTACAGTAATGAAATCCAGCTATAGTCATGTCATCTTCAAGCTGTGGAACCCCATTTTCAAAGGTCACAGAGTGTCTTATAGCATATTTTCTAGCATATTTACCTAATTTCCTAATAGCTCTATCAAAAGGCACTCCCCTAGTTTTTCCAGCCATATCAAGAACACGATTCATATCAATAGGCCTACCTTTTCTTATTCCAGCCTCAGTTAACCCATCTGTCATCCAATATACTCTATCACCTGGCTTCAAAACAGTTCTATGGTGGTGATATGATTCATCATATATGCCTAAAGGAAGCTGCCCACTATCTTTCTCAATACGAGCTTTTCCGCGTCTAGGAACTATTATTGGATTAGGTTGACCACCATTAACTATTTTCAAAGTACCAGTATGCATATTAAATGTAGAAAACACTGTAGGATACATTCCAGCATCAAGACTTTCTTCTTCAAGTATCTCTCTATTTGCCTTTTCCATACATCTTCTAGGATCTACAATATGTCCAGTTTCCATACTTTCTTGGATTTCTTCTTCAATAACATGATTAATATAAAATAACATATTTCCAGAAGCCATTGTACCGTGTGCCTTAGATTCTGGTACATCTCCTAGTAAAACACCAAATCTGTGATGAGGAAGCATAGGATAAAACCCATGAAAATCTCCTCCATCATAAGAATCTGCTGAATTCCATACTGCATAGTGAACACTATCAAAAGGAGGCTCTGAAATTCCACTCATAGTCATTTCTTTTTTAAATTCTCTAGACATAGCTTACCAACTCGCGTGAAAGGTTTAAATAGGTTTAACCGGTTTTTTGCAAAAAATCGTTTTGTTTAAATAAACTCTAGTACAAACGTTTTCTATGGAAAATAAAGACATGGTTGTAACACCTTGGGAAGTTAGAGGTGATATTGACTATAATAAACTTATCAAAGAATTTGGTACTCAGCCTATAACTGATGATTTACTAAAAAGAGTAGAAAATATAACAGGTGAAACTCATTTCATGCTTAGAAGAGGCTTATTCTTTAGTCATAGAGATCTTAATTGGATATTAGATGAACATGAGAAAGGAAATAAGTTCTATTTGTATACTGGAAGAGGTCCTTCAGACAATGTACATATAGGTCATCTTGTACCGTGGATATTTACAAAATGGTTACAAGACAAATTTGATGTAGATTTATACTTTCAAATGACTGATGATGAGAAATTCTTGTTTAAAGACAATTTAGAACTAGAAGATACTAATAAAATGGCGTATGAAAATGCTTTAGATGTCATAGCATTAGGATTTGACCCTGAAAAGACATTCATTTTTTCAGATTTAGATTATTCTAAGACTTTATACAAACAAGCACTACGTGTTGCTAAGAAACTAACATTTTCAACAGTCAAAGCTACATTTGGATTGAAAAACGAGTCAAATGTTGGACAAATATTCTTTACATCAATGCAAGCAGTACCTTCATTCTTACCATCTATCCTAAAAGGAAAGAATATTCCATGTTTGATACCAATGGCAATTGATCAGGACCCTCATTTTCGTATAGCCAGAGATATCTTACCTAAACTTGGTTATTACAAACCAGCTGCTTTACATACTAGATTCTTACCAGGATTGCAAGGACCTGAGTCTAAGATGTCAGCAAGTGACCCAAACTCAACTATATTTACAAACGATACCCCAGAAGTTGTAGAACAAAAGATTCAAAAAGCATTTTCAGGGGGAGCTGAAACATTGGAAGAACATAAAGAAAAAGGCGGAAACCCTGATATTGATACAGCTGCTCAGTATCTATACTTTATGTTTGAACCTAATGATGATAAAGTAAAAGAAATATTTGATTCTTACCGCAGTGGAGCATTAACAACAGGAGAAATCAAAAAAATACTTATTGAGAAAGTAAATGCTTTCTTAAAACATCATCAAGCTGAAAAAGAAAAAGCTAAAAAGAACTTAGATAAATTTATATTAAAGGATTAGGTGATTCTCATGAAATTTTCAAAAAGAGTTACAATAACATCAGCATTACCATATGTAAATGGTATAAAGCACTTAGGTAATCTAGCAGGTAGTATATTGCCAGCAGATGTATTTCATAGATTCTTAGATTTACTTGAAGTAGAAAATATTTTCATATGCGGAACAGATGATCATGGTACTGCATCTGAAATTGCAGCTTCTGCAGAAGGATTAAGTGTAGAAGACTATACTAACAAATATTACAAAGCACAAAAAGAAAATTATAAAAAATGGAACTTTGATTTTACTTATTTTGGAAGAACACATACTAAAGAACAAGAAAAACTTACACAATCTTTCTTCTTGAATCTAAAAAAGAATGGTTTTATTCTTGATCAAGAAGTTACATTACCATATTGTAAAAAGTGTAAGAAATACTTAGCTGACCGTTATATTACAGGTGAATGTCCTAAGTGCGGAAAAGATGCAAGAGGAGACCAATGCGAACACTGTGGCAAGTTATTAGATCCTATTGAATTACTAAAACCAAAGTGCGCATTATGTAAGAGCAATGAAATAGAATTTAAAAAAGAAAATCATTTCTTTTTAGACTTTAGTAAATTACAACCTAAATTAGAAAAATGGTTAGCAACTAAAAAAGAATGGCCAACTAACACAGTAAACTTTGCAAAAGCATGGCTCAAAGAAGGATTAAGACCAAGAGACATTACTAGGAATTTAAAATGGGGAATACCAGTACCTAGTCGTAGCGACTTAGTTTTCTATGTTTGGTTTGATGCACCAATGGGATATATTTCAATTACAGAAGTTGGATTAAAAGATAATTGGGAAAAATGGTGGTCACAAGAATATGATAATAATGAACTTCAAATAATTAATTTCTTAGGAAAAGATAATATTCCATTCCATACTATATTTTGGCCAGGAACTTTGATAGGTGATGAACGTTTTGCACTTCCATCATATGTTCAAGGTTATGAATACTTAAACTGGGAAGGTGGAAAATTCTCTACAAGCAAAAACAGAGGAATATTTGCTGACAAAGCTTTGGAATTATATGATGCAGATTATTGGAGATTTTATTTATGCAGAGTGTTACCAGAAAATAAAGATTCATCATTTGAATGGAAAGA
>EAAG01000004.1:0-17029 GCA_026058435.1 Candidatus Aenigmatarchaeota archaeon
AGTATGACCACCAGGAGGATCTGGTCCGCCCAAATCCGTAACAAGGATGTCATCAATGTAGAACGTACCGTGACCAGAATCATAGTTGGGCTCAGAAAAGTAAATTATTTTCAGTGTATTGGTTGCAGAATCAATCGGCGATGAATATTGGAATGAATTCTCATCACCAATTGATAGAATCGACCCTTCTGGACGAACTTGAATCAATACCTTGTGCCAACCCAAAGAACGAGGTACTCCAGTATCATATTGCCCAGATGTAGAAGAAACAGTATAATTCACGTCAACGTTTGTGACACCAAGACCTATGGCCGGATTCTTCCACATCAAATTACCTAAAACAGCGCCAACAAAATATGAACCCATGTCAGCGTTATCATACAACCAAAACGACACATCAACATCAGTCATATGATCTGGGAATTCATATCCAATTCGTTGATTAAGCTGAACAAATTGAATACTACTAGACCCACTGTGTGATTGAACATTCGTGAGCTCTGCCATCGGATATCCATCACGTTCAAATGCTTCCCACTGATCCAAGTTTCCAGACTCAAAGTCATCCGAGAACAGAGTCACACCAAATGCCGACGACGAAACCAACACGAGTGCCACTACCATCACCAAACTCTTCATCTTGCGTCTCCTCTTCACCAAGACATGTTGACAATTAAAGACAACATTACAAACGTCGTCTCTTGCATATGATTGTCAGCCCAATGCCAACCAGCGACAGAGCTGCAGGTTCCGGAACCGGTCCGCCAGGCAAATCACCACTATCCGGAGGATCTGGGATATATATCCCATCAAATATCTTTACTTCATCAATCCACCCAGCATAATGACTATTCTCATACTGGCCAATTTGAACATTAGCATTTGTGGATCTGATTTCGTGAACCCATGATATCTGACTGGCTTTTTTCACGCCATTAATATACATTGACATCTCTCGGGTCCCATGGTTGTATATGGCAGCAAGATGAGTCCATTCATTCAGGGGAAGTTCACCAGGAGCAGGAGTGTAGAAGAGTGTATCTGTTGAGCTGCCACTGCCAGTAGCAGCAAGTGAAAAGGCAAGAGTTCCATCAAATCTAAAAAGAAATGAATCATCAGAACTCCACTTTCCCACAAACGGTCGATTTCCAACCAAACTCTCAGGTTTCACATAGACATGAATACTAAGACTTCCAGTAATGTCAAGTGTCGGATTGTCATAAGCTGTGACACTTGCTCCAGCCGGAAAGTATAGTGAATGGTTCCCGCCATAAATTGGTGGAGTATCATCTTGCCAAAGAGGTGGCGTAAGAGCCGTATCCTTAACAAGATGACCAGTGTTACCTGTCCCACTGTCATCAGCTGTGGTAACACCAGAACCTTCTTCAAAACGCCAGTATCCAACCATACCACCAAATGCCGACGACGACACCAACACCAACGCCACCACCATCACCAAACTCTTCATCTTGCATCTCCTTTCAGTTGACAACTCCAAAGAACCAGTAATACATACTGGCCCTAAACGTTTCAGCGCTTCACTTCCTCTGGTTTGGAAAAAAGGTCGCGTTTACCGGCACGACCAACACATCATATTGCGTACGCATGAGAGCAACCATTTCATCAACGATCGACTGTAGGGCATCATCACCGACAGTCACGCGGATAAGAGGATACTCCGCGAATCTGCCGACATAACCACGGAATGAAAACAATGTGATAACCTCAAATTCTTCGGAAAGGTCCTCCCTTTTCTTTCCCTTCAGCACAATATCAATGGAAGCCATAACAGCACCATAATGCATCGAAGGGATTGACCCATCACCACCACGGCAGCCAATAATCTCAAATATCGTCATCTCTTCCTTCCTTTCCTAGCATTAGCTAGATACGAGAATGATACCCATTAGGGTGTTATTCTGTCCAGATTCAGTGAAAATGAACAGATTTCATTGAACTTACGTGTTCAATAATCTAAAGATTTGTGTGTAAAATTAGTCAATTTATAAGGCTTTTAAGGGTTTTAGAAAACACTTAAAAACCCATTTCTATATACTATACTTGTGACCTGTAGAGCAACTCCCTTCACTTAGTGGAGAAGAAGTTCTGCACATCCAGCTGAGTCAAATCAGCAATCGTGTCATTTGCGAGAGTGAATGTTTGGGCACAGAAACGCACCTTAGTACTGATTCCATGATGTACTAACAAGGTTGAGACGAATCCAGATCACGAGGATGCAAGTCGTGTGCGCGTTAACGCGCCAGAGACGCATTAGACAAATAGTTGCAAGGCCTGCCTGTTTAACAGAGGTCTAATAGAATGCAGACTATTACAGGTCACATTTATATTAACAAAATGTAAGTGATATTATGAGTGAAAATAAAGAAAGAATGCCAATGCAGCAAGCTGGTTTAATCCGTTACTTTGATTCTGAATCAAAAGGATTTCAACTTAAACCTGAGCATGTTGCTGCTGCCTGCGTAGTTATTTCAGCTTTAGTTATATCAATGAAATTACTGCTTTAATCAAAGCCATTTTCTTAGAACATATTTGAAATCACTAATATAATCAAACCAGTGCCTTTCTCTACGATGCATCAAAAATATGAAATTCTTTACACCATCAAAAACATTCACACCTGAAACATATATTGGAGATTTTACAGGAACATTAGCAGATCTAAGCTTATTTCTACCAACCTCAAAGATTATCTCAGTAGCAATCTCATATCTTTCAGATTTCAAATACAATTTCTTCAATCCAGACTTAGAAAAAGCTCTAAAACCGCCTTCAGTATCCATTAAATTAGTCCCAGATATAAAATTCGTAGCAGCATTCAAAAAGAAGTTTCCAAATTTCTTAATAAATGGATATTTACGTAAATCACGTTCACCTAAAACAAAATCATATCCTTGATTAATTTTATTAATAAATTTTGGTATTTCAGAAGGCTCATGCTGGCCATCAGCATCTATAGAAATTATAATATCAGCACCCATTTCCAAAGCCTTTCCAAATCCATCTCTTAGAGAAGTACCTAATCCTTTATTGACATCATGTCGAATAATAGTGACTCCACGTTTCTTAGCAAGAATATAAGTAGCATCTTTTGAACAGTCATCAACAACAATTATCTTATCCACATATTGACTTGTTTTATAGATTACACCTTCAATAGTAAGTTCTTCATTAAATGCTGGAATTACAGCAACAACTGTCTTTTTCATTAATTATGGTTTTAATGAAATTATAAAAACCAATTACTTTAAGTTAATTTAATGGAAATCGAAACATTAATCAAGTTCTTTATGCCAACAAAAATCAAGTTAATTCTAGTAGTATTGCTATTTTTCGTATTACCTGCAATCATGATATCAGCTGCAGGACTCCAAATCATATGGTTCTTAGGTGGATTAGTTATGTTTTATCTAATAGACTTCATACATCCTGCAAATTACCTTTTACTAATCATAGAAGCCTATGTTATTGCATGTCTAATTGTTAGACGATTTGCACCCAATGAACCAACAAGAAAGCAGGCTCAAAAGTACTATCCATATGTTAGACAAAGAACGAACTAAATAGCTATAAAAGTCAATATAGCTATCTTTTTCTTACTAAATATGTGATGCCAAATGATTGAAATTAGGATACACGGAAGAGGTGGACAAGGTTCTGTTACAGCATCTGAAGTTCTAGCAGTAGCAGCATTCAAAGACGGTAAATACAGCCAAGCTTTCCCAAAATTCGGCCCAGAAAGAACAGGAGCTCCTGTAGAAGCTTTCTGTAGAATTGACGACAAATTTGTAAAAATAAGAAGTCAAATATATGAACCAGATTATCTTGTAGTTCTTGATCAAACATTATTAGATGCCGTAGATGTAACAAGTGGATTAAAACCAGGTAGTATTATTGTAATAAATGCATCTGATAACGATGTAAAAGAAAAATTAAAAGATTTTGATGTTAGAATCATAGATGCAACAAAAATAGCTATGAAAGAACTTGGAAGACCAATAGTAAACACAGCTATTGTCGGAGCATTTTTAGCAGCAACAAACGTTGTTTCTCTAAATTCATTAGAAGAAGCTCTTTCAGAAAGATTTGAAGGAAATATGAGAGAAAAAAACATCAACGCTGTAAAACAAGCATACAGTGAAATGAAAAAAAATGATAAACCAAAGGAGAGTTCATAATGGAAAAATTATCAATTGGCGGTAAAACATCAAGAAAAACAAGCGATGTTAAAACTGGTTCATGGAGAACATTCAAACCTATCATAGATAAAAAGAAATGTAAAGGTTGTGGAGAATGTATCAAAGTATGCCCAGAAGCTGGTATGGGAATGCATGAAAAAGAAGGACAAATACTTGCAGAAATTAATTATGATTATTGTAAAGGATGTATGCTATGTTCATCAGCATGCCCGTTCAATGCAATAAAAGCAAAAAAGGAGAAGAAATAAAATGAAAAAAATAATGGAAACATCTCACGCAATCGCAGAAGCAGTTAAACTATGTGATCCAAAAGTAATATCAGCTTTTCCAATTACTCCACAAACACATATTGTAGAAAAATTAGCTGATATGGTTGCTGATGGTGATTTAGATGCAGAATATCTTAATGTTGAGAGTGAACATTCTGCAATTAGTGCTTGTGTAGGAGCACAAGCAGCTGGCGTACGTACATACACAGCTACAGCTTCTCAAGGATTAGCACTTATGCATGAAATATTATTCATAGCATCTGGAATGCGTTTACCAATGGTAATGACAATTGCTAATCGTGCATTAAGTGGACCATTAAACATATGGAATGATTGGTCGGATTCTATAGCTTCTAGAGACAGTGGCTGGTTACAACTATATTGTGAAACTGCACAAGAAGCATTAGACACAACAATTCAAGCCTACAAAATCGCTGAAAATGAAAAAGTGCTTTTACCAGTTATGGTTTGTGTAGATGGATTTATTCTATCACATGTATATGAACCTGTTGATATTCCTAAAAAAACTGATGTTAAAAAATTCTTGCCAGATTACGCTGGTCCAATTATGGACTTTGATAAACCTATAACACAAGGAACATGGGCAGGACCTGAAGAATATCAAGGATTCAAAAAAATGCAACAAGACGCTATGACAAACGCTCTGAAAGTAATACAAGATACTAACAAAGATTTTGCTGAGCAATTCGATAGAAGTTATGGTAATGGATTAATAGAATTATTTAATATGAAAGATGCAAAATACGCAATCATAAGTATGGGTTCTGTATGCGGAACAATCAAACATGTAATGGAAAAAAACAATATCAAAGATGTTGGATTAATCAGAATCAAATCTTATCGTCCATTCCCAGTAAAAGAATTACAAAAATCTTTAAAAAATATTCAAAGCGCAGCTGTTCTTGAAAAGGATATTTCTTTAGGATCAGCAGGAGCACTCATGGCTGATGTAAAATATGCAAGTAACATGCCTATGACAAACATTATCTCAGGTCTTGGTGGTAGAGATATAACAGAAAAAATGGTATTAGAATCTTTTGAATATGCAAGAAGTGGTAAGGAGGGACTAATATGGCTGTAAAATGTAAAGAATGTCCTTTATTCCTTAGCGGAGCAACAAGTTGCTCAGGATGCCCAGAAACTATTGCATTACATGCAATGGGAAAAGTAACTCCAAAAGATATAGTTGTAGCTAATGCAACTGGATGCACTGAAATATTTTCAACACAATATCCAAAAACTACATGGAATGTAAATTATATTCACGTTGCTTTTGAAAATGCTGCTGCTGTTGCAGCTGGTATAGAAGCTGCTTTCAAAAAAATGGATAAACGCCACAAAAAATCTAAGATAATAGCATTGGCAGGTGATGGTGGAACAGTTGATATTGGTTTACAAGCTCTTTCAGGAATGCTAGAACGAGGACACAAAGTATTATACGTAATGTTTGATAATGAAGCTTACATGAATACTGGTATACAACGCAGTGGTGCAACACCTAGATATGCAATAACAACCACATCTCCAGCAGGAAAACTTGTACCAGGAAACAAAACATGGAAAAAACCTATCATAGATATAGTTGCAGCTCACCAAATTCCTTACATTGCATCAGCATCTATTGGTAATATTCCAGATTTGCAAAAAAAAGTTAAAAAAGCTCTTGCAGCAGATGGTCCATCATTCCTAGATATTCATTGCCCATGCCCACCAGGATGGAGATTCCCAAGTGCAAATACTGTTATTATTTCTAGAAAAGCATTAACTACAGGAATGTGGATATTATATGAAATAGAAAATGGAAAACTAAAAATAAACAAAAAACCTGAATTTGAACACGTAAAAGAATACTTGAAAATGCAAGGTCGTTTCAAACACTTAACAAATAAAGAAATAACTGAAATACAAAAACATGTTCATGACGAGTACAAGCGCCTACAAAAGTTAGAAAAAAGCCCAACATCTTAAATTAATACTTTTCTCATAAGATAATTACATGGACAATGGTAAATTCATTATTATAGAAGGAATTGATGGTTCAGGTAAAAGTACACAATGCAAACTAATCGCAGATTTTCTAACAAAACAAGGTTATGAAGTCACATTAACAAAAGAACCAACTGACTTTGAAACAGGTAAATTCATAAGACAAGTTCTAAGAGGAGAAAAAGGACAACTACCACCATTAGAGTTCCAAAAATTATATGTAAAAGATAGAGAAGAACATTTAGAAAAGATAGTTGAACCAGCACTATCAAAAGGAAAAATAGTAATATCAGACAGATATTTCTTCTCAACTATTGCATATGGTTCAATTGATTTACCAGTTGAAGATTTAGAACAATTAAATAGCCATTTCAGAATTCCAGATATGACAATCATGTTAGATATACCAATTGAAGAAAGTCTAAATCGTATAAACAATGTAAGAAACATAGAATTTTTTGAAAATGAAAATAAATTAGCAAAAGTCATGAAAACATACCAAACCTTCCAAGAAAAATATCCTAACATCCATATCCTTGATGGAACAAAATCTTTGGAAAAAGTCACTGAAGATATAAAAGCTTTAGTAACAAGTATACTTTGATTCTAATGGGATTTGGAAAATCATATTGTAAATTTGATGGAAGTCCGCTTGATATGGACGATATAAAATTTCTTGGTGATACATTCTTACCTAGAAAATTCGGAATGAATTTTCATTATGAAAGAAAACCAGATGGAAGCACAGGATCGGTTGAAAATAATCCTTTTACAATCATTACTGATGAGCCAATAAGTCCACAAAAACATCGACGACTTATAGCATATGGATTTAATCCATGCCCAGAAAATCCACTACACCAAATCAATGAAGATGGTTCATTAAAAACTGATAGCCGTGGATTACCAATTCCTGTTCAAGCTGATTAAAGAACACCTGATTCTACTCTATCCATTATACTTGCTTTTGCAGAAGGAACTCGAGATTCTATTTGTTCGACAGGCATTAAACGTATAGCATCTTTTTCATCTGGATAAAGTGCTTTTTCAATTAAACTCTCCTTAACTCGTTGAGCAATTTCTTTTGCAGGAGTTTCACCAGGCTGTATAGTAACATAATAATCACATCTAGAAGCAATAGATTTCAAAGGAGCGATTATAAAACTCTTATTTTGTATATCAGCACCAATAGCAAGTCTTAATTTTATACTTTTCATATAATTTCTCTGGCCACGGATAACAAAGGAACCTTTTGGCAAAAATTGTCCTGGCTCAGCATGTTTCGTAACTTGATCAGGTTTAACCCAATATACTTCTACAGAACCAAGCCCCATTTGCCATGCTTTACTATAGGACGCAGCAAACTCAGCTGCTTCAACAACCCCCTGAGGAGTCAAGTCTTCAACACGTTCACGCTTATCTCTTCTTTGCTTTATAACAACAAAAGGAGCTCCGTGAATATCAGCATGAAGAACAACATCATCAAACTCAGTATGTTTCTTAATCAATTCTTCATTAGTTGTTGCATCTTTTCCAGCAACCACAAGTAATCCTTCAATAGACCAGAAATATCTAAACTTATGATACCATCTACCTTTTTTCTTTTCTACAACTGGCGCATCTTCGGTCAATTCTTCAGTCTCTTCTTCATCTTCCTCACTTTCATCAGCAATAAAAGTAGGTGCAACTTCATCTTCCATTTCAGCAATAGATTCTTTACGTTGCTCAACCTGTTCTTCAGCTTTAGCAATTTTTCGTTTGAATTTTTTAGCATGCTCAAAATAGTATGTTGCATTTTCTTCAGGAGATTTATTTATGAAAAGTTCAACATTATTTCCATCAAGATTAACTATAACTCTATTTTCACTTTCCCGTATCTCAATTATAGCATTTGCTTCTGGAGAATCTTCTTTAGTTATTATATCCTTTATCTCATCCCAACTATATTTTGCACGAGCATTACGTAAGGTCATCAAAACATTATCAACTAATCCATAATTATTATAAATTAAAGTCGCTTCTTCCCTAGTTTCATCTTCCTCTTCTTTATACTCTTCAATAGCTTCTTCCTGATGTTCTACAATAGATTTTTCGCGCTCAATTTTATGTTCAGGTGTAGGTTCTACTGCAATTGTAGGTTCAGGTTTAGGTTCCTGAACAGGAGCAGGTTGTTTTATTTCATTAAAGTAAGTATCAAGCGCTTTGTTAAATGATTCTACATTAACAGATGTATACTCAGAAAACATTTTCATACCAAAAGGTACAACTGAAATTGCTTCTTCATTATCATTAACTATAACAGGACTAGTTTCTTTTCTTAATAGTATATCCTCAGATGCATCAAATAATTTATCAATATCATCTTTTACAAGAGTATCTCCTTCTCTTTGACCATCTACTCCAGATATTTTCAAAACTTCATCAGCATATTCAGCAAATCCCATTGCTGATAAAATCTTACTAACACTATCATCATCTTGAAACCGTCTCTTAAATGAAGTATAATCTTCAACTTCAGGAGACGCAGGAAATATATATTTTACTTTTGGAACAACAACTCTGTCTTTTCGTCTCTGAAAATGTAAAGGCTGTATAATATCATATGCATCATCACAAAGAACGATATTACCTTGATGAAACATTTCTATTACCAATATTCTATCTTTCACAACTATTTCAAAAACCCTATCCATCTTACGCTGATTTATCTCTTGAATATGTTTACCCATCATATGCTTTCTCAAAAGCATTGCAAAGTTACTAGGAACAACAGCTTTCTCTCGTTTATGAATAGTAAGGTGAGCTCGTTTAGTATTAACAAAAAACTCGTAATTTCCTACTTTTGGAACATATATTCGTATTCGCAATTCATCATCATTCTGATATATTGCATCAATCCGTCCGCTCTTCAGAAATTGGAGCTCCTTTATCAGGTATCTCAGATCCAGCCCGTTCATCACTTTCTTTATTTTCTTTTCCGTCATCAGCATCATCTTCTTTACTTTCTAACTTGTTTCCAAGCATCTTCTTGAGATCTGTTTTCCTTATATCAAAGTACTGCTCAAACTTAGGACTGGTCTCTATTATCCTTGTCCTTCCCTCTTTCTCAATTATTATAAGACCCCTATCCTTTAATTGCTTTACATATTCGTAAGTTCTATTCCCAATCACCTTTACAATATCAGATTGCTTAACAGGCTCATGAAATGCTATTATAGCCAAAACCCGCAGTAAGCCTCTACTCATATCAGAATGAGGTGTCAAATCATGAACATGTTCAATATATTTGTCCTTAACAGTAAGTCTAAATCCACCCATTTTCTGAAGCCTTATACCGTGTTTTTCATCACTATATTTCTCTTCTAAAACAACAAGAACCTTTTCAACAGTAGTTTCTCTAACATTAATTTTACGAGATATTTGTTTAACTGTTAAAGGTTTATCAGTTGTAAACAATATAGCCTCTAATAGAGCTGCCTTTTCTCTAATCTTTTCATCCATTGTACCCATAATCACTCAGCCTCTACATCTGCTTTCTTTGCATCTAATGTTATTATAACAAAGTCAGAATAAATCTTTTCCTGTTCCATCCTTATTGCCTGTCTATTAGCTAAATGAAGTAAAGGAAGGAAAACAGAAACTGCTTTTGCACGAGTCCAATCTGGAACAAGTGAAGAAAACATTACTTGTTTTTCATTACTTTTCGACTTAGACACAATTGTACTCATTATTCTTATTATCTGGTCTTCAATATCTTCATCCTCTTCAATAAGAGTTTCAACCATTCTGTGTCTGTGTATAATTGAAGTTTCTTTTCTTTCCTGAAATTCAAATGCTTTATTCAAAGCACCTATCAATTCTGTTAAAGTAACTTTTCTAATAGGTTTTCTCATACCAGGAGGACCCAAAGGAGGAACTTTATCAAGATCAATCATAAGTTTTTCTTCTTCTTTTTGAATTTCTTTTTCTTCTTTTTCCATTAACAACTCCACTTTCATTCTCAAAAGTATAGCAGCGATTAATACAAAACGTGCAGGAATTCTAAAGTCAAAACTCTTTAGAGAACCAAGATACTTAACAAAAGCATCTGTAAGTTTTATTACATCTATTGCCCATGGATCTAATTGTTCTTGCTCAATTATTTCAGCAATAACTGTTTGCCAATCACTTCCAGAAACTATAGTACGTAATAGTTTTTTCTCATCAACAGCTTTTTTCTTTTCAGTAGAAACCATTTCTTGACTAAGTTGAACCCGTTTTTCCTCTACAGGTTCTTCTATAGGTACTTGTTCTTCAACATTTTGAACCGGTACTACTTCTTGTTTTTCAATAGGTTCTTCCATTTTATCACTCTCTTATACCTTTTTTCAAATCAATGCCAACTATTTTCGAAACACCTTGGTCCATTGAAACTCCAACAACATTGTCAGCCGATGCAATAGTAGCATCATTATGTGATATAACAATAAACTGAACTTCTTTACTGTAATTTTGAACAAGCATATCAATTTTACGAGTATTAACTTTATCCAAAGCAGCATCTATTTCATCTAAAATATAAAATGGTACAGAATAAAATTGCATAACAGAAAACAAAAATGAAAGTGCAGTCATAGTTTTCTCACCACCAGACATAGAATCCAAATTAAGTATTCGTTTACCACTAGGATTAGCTTCTAAAATCAAACCAGATTCTATGTTACCCTCTTCTTCTAAACGCAAACGAGCAGCACCTTTCATCATGTCATAATAAATCTTCCCAAAGTTTCTAGATATTATATTCATAGTTTCCATAAACTTAGCTGTACGATTTTTCTCAATTTCAGCAACAACATTTTCTATAGCTTCTTTCTCCTGTATTAACTTATTAAGTTTAGAACGCATTTCACTAAATTCAACATTCAAAGTATTGAATTCTTCAATAGATTTCATGTTAACAGGACCGAGTTGATTTATGTTAACAACAGTTTCCCTAACACTTTTTTCAAGTTCTTCAACAGACGCAGAAATAAAATTTACTTTCTTCTTAATTGTTTTCATAATTTCATCATAATCTATTTTGATATTATCATGATCTGCCTCAACTTTTGCTTTTTCAATTTTCTTTTCATTTACAGTACTCTGTAAAATAGAACGCTGGTCAAATTGTTCTTTTCTAGAAGAACGTATATCATCAAGTGCTTTTTCCTTATCTTTAAGTTTCTTATGAAGATTCTTAACTTCTTGGGATTCTTCCTTTTCTTCCCCTTTAATTTTCGAAAGTTCATTTTCCAAATCAGAAATATCATCTTCTAACTCAACATTCTCATTTTCAAGTTTAGATATTTCTCCAACATAATCCATACTTTTAGCAGGCTTAGATTGTTTAGATTTTCTCTTATAAAATCCTCCTATCATCACTCCACTATCTTCTTTCATATCACCATCAAGCGTAACAATTCGGCCTCGTAAGTCTTTCGCATTTTCTATCTTATCAACAACTAAAGTACCGCCTAATAAAAATTTCATTGCAGTTTCATATTTTTTGTCATATTTTACAAGATTAATTGCAATATCAACAACACCTTTTGAATGAGGATTTGTTGTATGATGCGGTCTTACATTATCAAGTGGTATAAAACGAGCACGCCCAAGTTGCTGTGATTTCAAATACTTTATAGCTTTAATCGCAGTGTCTTGTGAATCAACTACAATATCAGTATTATGTCTTGCAAGTGCAACTTCAACAGCAATCTCATGTTTAGGAGACATTGAAATTAAACTTGCAACGGTTCCATAAACTCCTTTTAATGCTCCTGTTCTACCAGCATCAATAACTGCTTTTACAGCAAAACTTGTACCAGCAACATCTAAAGATTTCAATTCAGTAACCATTCCCTGCATCCGACTTATATCATTAATATTACTATCCAATCTATCTTTTTTACGAATAATCTTCATTCGCAATTCATCCATTCGTTGAGCAGTATCACTTTTAGATTTATCCATTATTTGCTGAGAAATTGTTTTAATTTCTTTTTCCTCTTTCTCAAGGTTAATATCCATAGTATTAAACTGAGAATCTATTTTTTTGAATTCTTTTGTTTTCTTATCTATTTCTTCCTCAAGTTCTTTCATTTTTCTCGTAATATCAGAGAGTTTCTTGTGAGCAAGACTAGCTCTTGTTCTATTAAGTTTCTTCTCAAGAACAAGATATCTTTCAGCTATCTCTTTCTCAGCTTTAAGCTTCTCAACCAATTTCTCTTTTTCTGTAACAATTATCATTAACTCACGAACTCGTGTTTCAACATGCATAAGCTCACGAGCAGCTTTCTCTTTTTTATCATCAAATTCTGATATTCCTGATATTTCATCAATAATCAATCGTCTAGAATTAGGACTCATCTCAATAACATTTGCAACATCACCCTGCATAATGATATTATGCCCTTCAGGAGAAAGTCCAACATAAGACAATAACTCTACTAATTTTGTTTTAGTCTCAGTTTTACCATTTACTTTGTAAATAGAAACCCCTTTTCGCGAGATCTTTCTAGAAACTTTAACTTCTTCAGCATCTATAGGTATCCTCTTATCTCTATTATCAAGATACATTGCAACATAAGCAAACTGAGCAGGTTTCCTATTCAAACCACCATTAAACAACAAGTTCTCCAACTTATGAGCTCTAATAGCACGAGCAGATGAAACTCCCATCACAAATGTTAAACTATCTAATATGTTAGATTTTCCAGAACCATTTGCACCAGCAATACATGTAAAATTAGCATCAAAAGGTATTCTTATTTTAGTAGGAAAGGACTTGAAACCCTGAACTACTAACTTATTTATTCTAGTCATCGGTATTCACTAAAATAACATTCACCTTATAGAATAAAAATACCATTAAAGACCAATTTTTCTCTTAAGTGTCTTTACAGCAAACTTTGCAGTAACTTTAGCCAGTTTTGCAACATTATTACCCTGTGCAAAATCCATCATATCTTCACCTGTGATAGATTCAGCTAAATCATTCAAATTATTATCATCTAATTTTTCCATTATTTCTCTAACACGCTCAACATTTTTCATTTTTTCTCCACGTTCTTTCCACCATTTTTTATTATATTCTTTCAAAATACCAATATCGTTTTTCTTAATTGCATCTAAAATTATACTATCTGCAATTAGAGCAGCTTTCATAGATTCAGCAATACCACCACCATGAATAGGATTAACCTGATTCACAGAATCACCAATACCAATAACATTTCCAATAACCATATCTTTCATAAAATCTCCAACAGGTATATTTCCAGCATTAACTTCCAATATACTTCCTTTTGAAAGCTCAGGACGAGTAGCAATAAATTCATCCAAACATTCTTTAGCAGTTTTATCAGAATCACCAGCAATACCTATACCAACATTAGCTCTATGTTCTCCTTTTGGAAATACCCATACATAGCCACGAGGAGCAATCTTTTGATTAAAATAAATTATAATTTTATTACAATCTTCAATATCAATATTAGACATTTCATATTGGAATCCAGAATCAACATATCTTAATTTCTTACCACTTTTCATACCAGCTTTTCTCAAAACCATAGATTCAACACCATCAGCAGCAACAAAAACCTTAGCTCTAACTTGCATTTTCTCGCCAGACATATTCAAAATAGCTCCTATGATATCGTCTCCATCTTTAACAAAATCAACAAATTCTGTCTTACTAACAACTTTAGCACCAGCTTCACTTGCTTTCTGAGCAAGCCATTTATCAAACTGTTTTCTCTCTAAAACTAAACCATCAGTTTTACCAGGCAATTTTATCTCAAATCTCTTTCCATTAGGAGCATAAACAAGAGCCCCATCTATTGTAGAAGAATAACAGTAATCAGGTATATCCAAATCAAGCTCAGCTGCAGAACTCGTAGACAATCCTTCAGCACATCTTTTAGGAGAGCCTATTTCTGCTCTTTTTTCAACTAAAAGAACTGAAAGTCCATTTTCAGCACATTTCCATGCTGTTCTTGAACCAGCAGGACCTGCACCTATAACAACAACATCATACTCATCTTGAATAAAATTATCAATCATTTTTTATCACCTTCAATAGCTCCAACAGGGCAAAATTTGATACATATTCCACAATCAGTGCACTTTTCTTTATCACATGTAATTTTATCATTAAAATTCAGTGCATCTAAAGCACAAACTCCAACGCATCCAGCACACTTGAGACACTTGTCATTATTAACTATTATCATGAAAACCACTAATCTAGAAATCTTAAATGTTTTGAAAAAAAGGCATATTCCATGAAAAATCAACAAAAAGATGGTATTATAGCGCAAGGTGCAGAAGCTATCTTAACTAAAAAGGGGGATATTTTAGAAAAACAAAGAATCGAAAAAGGGTACAGAATAAAGCAAATTGATGATACTCTAAGAAAAAAGCGAACAACTTTAGAACAAAGGATGATTCGCAAAGCACGTAGAGCTGGTGTTTCAACACCACAGCTAGAAGACTCTGAAAATAACACTACAATAGTGATGGAATTTATAGATGGTAGAACAATCAGAGATTTTAATGAAATTCCTGACGATATTTCAGAAAAAATAGGAGAACATATTGCTAAATTACATAGAAATAACATAATCCATGGTGACTTAACAACATCAAACATGATTCTTTCTGACAAAGACATATATTTCATAGATTTCGGCTTATCATTCACATCTGAAAAAGTAGAAGATCAAGCAGTTGACTTACAATTACTAAATCAAGCATTAACAAGCACTCATAGTAATGCTGAAATAGCATGGAAGAAAGTTTTAAAAGCATATTCCCTCAATTATAACAAAAGTACCGGAGTTTTACAACGTTTGACTGCTCTTGATAAAAGAGGCAGATACAAGCGCGGTAAACACTGACTAACGTTCTGGTATAAGGTGATTTTATGGCAAGAATGCATTCACGAAAACATGGTAGTTCAGGTTCAACTAGACCTATGGATAGCACTAAACCAAAATGGGTTGAATATGATAAAGATGAAATAAAGAAACTTATAGAAAAACTTACAAAAGAAGGTCATAGTGATTCTATGATAGGTATTATATTAAGAGATCAATACGGAATTCCTCGTGTAAGAGCATTGAAACTTAGAGTATCAAAAGTTGCTCATGAAGCTGTCAATAAACAAGCCCCAGATGATATAATGTCATTATTAAGAAAAGTAGTTCTACTTTACAAGCACTTAGATGATAATAAAGGAGATAAAAAAGCTGTTCATGGGTTAGAATTATTAGAATCAAAAGTTAGACGTCTTGTCAAATACTACAAAAGGACAGGAAAAATAGATGAAAAATGGGCATATAATAGAAAGAACGCAGAATTGTTGGTGAAGTAAAATGGCTGTTAAGAAAAAGTGGTATGATATTGAAGCACCGAAAGAATTTGGAGGCAAAGTTATATCTCAGACTTTTGCTGCAGATCCAAAAAATCTAATAGATAGAGTTATCAAAATAAGTTATGCTGATATCACACAAGATTTCAATAAATTCTTCATAAAATTGCATCTTCGTATTACTAAAGTTGATGAAACTACTTGTAAAACAGAGCTTGTAGCACATAGTGTTCAAAATGACCGTATATACAGAATGGTTCGAAGACGAGCAAGAAAAGTAACTGCTATTCAAAAAGTTAAAACTAAAGATGGAAAAGATGTAAGAGTAAAAACAACAATTATTCTTCCTAGCAGAGTAAATACAAGTATGCAGGGTAGAATAAGAACTAAAGCAAAAGAACTTATAGATGAAAAAGCAAAAACAGTAGGTTATATTGATTTTAGTAAAATCTTAATTTTAGGAAGCTTTGTAATGGAAATTAAAAAACAATGTTCAAAGATATATCCTGTTTCACAAATAGAATTCCACAAAAGTGAATTATTGCCAGTTCTTGATAAAGAAGAAATTAAAGAATCTGTAAAAGAAGAACCTAAAGAAGAAGTTAAAGAAGAAGTTAAAGAAACTCCTGAAGTTAAAGAAGAAACTAAAGTTGATGTTAAAGAAAAAGCTTCCAAAGTAGAAAAAGTTACTAAAGTAAAAGAAATTAAAAAGAAATAATTATCTCTGATCTCTTCTTGAATTAACAGATGCTGATATCCAGCACATACCTGCTACAAGAAACAATACTAAAGATAACAAAACTGAAACTGCATAAGATATTTCTGTAGTTCCAGTAACCCATTCTAAATTACCTGATATCATAGATGCAAGGAATGCAAAAATAGCACCAAGTATCCATAATCCATGTACATAGAAATCAAATCTTACCTTTCTTGACATCTGTTTCACCTAACTATTTCTTAGTTTTTCGGGTTTTTGTAGCTTTCTTTTTCCTAACAACACGCTTTTTTGCCGGTTTTTTCTTAGTTTTAGGTTTGCACGCATCTTTTTTCATTAAAGGAGATAAGTCTCTTACAAATCTTCTAACATATTCCCGTGTAAGTTGAATATCCTTTTCAGGAATCTCTCCAATTTTTTTATCATC
>EAAG01000005.1:0-15186 GCA_026058435.1 Candidatus Aenigmatarchaeota archaeon
AACTTCGGAAAGTGACAAAGCAGTATTGTAAATTCTCACATCATCTATCAAACCATTAACCCAAAACTTAAAGTTAGATGAACCAGCTCTTGTAAATCCACCAATACTCACTTCATTATTATCATATCCACCAACCCAATCAATTGGTGTACTTTTACAGGTTCTACTAGCATCCAAAACACCATCAACATATAATTTCTGAGAAGTTCCATCTCTTACTGCAACTAAATGATACCATTTACCTGACATAAGTTTTGTAGGAGAAGTCAAATCTTCATCAGTATCACTTGTAGTCATCAAAAACTGAGCATAACCTGTGCTGCTTCTACGTAAACTATAACCTAATTCATTTAAAGGATAACTACTGTCACCATGATTCATATCTAAAATATAATCAGTTACTTCAGGAGCATCATAGAAATAAACCCATGTAGCTAATGAAAAGTCACCAGATGGTAACCATACAGGATTATTTGTCGGAAGTTTTACTCTGTCACCATTACCATCAAACTTTGCAGCTTGTCCTATTTTTCCAGTAGCATATGTAACATCGTTTGATATTGTTCCGTGTCGATTATTTCCACTTGAATCTAATAAATTATTTTCAAATTCATAATGAGCAATTAAACCATTTGCAGGAGCAGCACCAGCTACATTTCCAGTAATAATTGCAATAGCATCTTCTATAACAGAACCTTTCTCAGGTAAATCAGAAACTTCTCCTTCAACAACAAATGGATGGAACCAAGCAGCTCCAGCACCATGACCAGTATCAGGTACACCATCACAATTTCCATCATTTTCTACAGGACATATTACAGAAGTATCAATTGTGATATCATCTGAAATAGGTCTTTCAAATTCACCACCAGAATAATATTCCATTCCTTTAAGATTTGGTAGTTTATCAACAGGTTTGCCATTTTTTAAGAACAATTTTTTCTTTTCAGCATAACTTAATTTAGATAATGAAGTTTTATCTGCATCCCATTTCAAGTTTTTCCTAAGATTTTTTGCAGTAATTTTATCTATTTTTACTTCATCTTGTCTGAGTTTGTAAATTAATTTAGAAAGAACTTTTTTCATTAACTTAGAATCATATCTCTGTATACTAATATAATTAATTGATAAATATGCATCTTCAACATGAACACGCAGTTCTTTGATACGTGAAGGATCTATTATACAAGTTTCTTCACAATAATTTTCAAAATAAACATCTTTTCCATCTTCAAGGAAATTACTTTCAAAAACAAGATATTCATTACCTTTATTATCAACTGCAAGAACTCTTGCAAAACTATCTTCGCTATTCAAGAGCAAACTTCCATTTATAGCCAAAGAAATTACGTTTTTTTCATTTAATTTATATTTATCATCTTGCGTATACTTCATTCCAATATAAATATTTTCTGCACTTGCATCTTCTGGAATTTTAAAATATTCCGCATTTTCAGCTAATAATGTTTCAATTTTTTGAGAAATTTCATCATCAGTTAACCCTATACTTCTAAATAAATTTTTAAAAAAGTCAACAAACCCTGAAAAAAAATCACCACCAGAACCATTAGAACCAGTAGCTTGCCCAGTAATATTTGACGATGGTGCAAGAGCTATTATTACAATTACAAATACAGCTAATACAGTCAAATCAGTCCAAATAGACCTTTTCATAAAAACATATAGAAATTTTCTAATTTAAAAATTATATTATACTATTTAGCATCTTTAGAGCCATCCCAGACCATTTGGAACATTGGTTCAAGTGTTTTAGAAGCAGTATGCTCACTTTGTGACCAAAAAGCCATGTCTTGTGTAGGATGAACATCTTTATCATGTGTCATAGCCATTAAAGATTCTTTTCCGTCAGATACCACCATTCTCGTAATCATTTTAGAAGCATGTTTGTGAGCACAGACATCTCTAACTTTTGCAAATTTATTAGCATCTTTCAAAATATGTCTATTATCAGTTGTAATAGGAGCAGCTATTTGTATATCAACACCAGCTTTTGAAGCCTTATTCAAGTGTTTCCCATGTCTATCAACTAATTCCATTAAACCATCTGAAGTTGTCATAACTTTCAATGTTTTTTTAGAACCCTTTATCATTGAAGAAATCTGCATATTTATGGAATCTCTTCCTTTTAGAGCAGCACTCATATGTTCTGGTTTTTGAATATCAAGATCATCATTGAATATTGCTTTTAATTCCTTAGCAAAAGGACTTGTTTTTAATTTTTCAATTTTTTGACAAGTGTCTTTAGCTTTTTTCTCTTCATGCTGTTTTGCTCTATCCAAAGCTTTTACAGGCTCAATAGCAACATACTTTATTGGTTTTCCAGGCTGTATCATTGAAAAGCCCTTATCTGCTAAAGTAGCAAGGACATCATAACATCTTGAACGAGGAACATTTGAGATTTCCGCAAGCTCACCAGCACTAGCAACGCCTTTGCGAAGTAAAGCTATCCATAAGTGTCGTTCATATTTGTTAAGACCTATTCCTTTGAGAGAATCCATAACTTCACTACTTACAGTCTCGACCTTATTTACCACTTTCACACCCACTAAATAGTTGTTACTGTATATATTTATAGGTTTTCATTGAACAGTCATAACCACTGTGCACAAAATTCCCATTTTTGCATTTTTAAAGATTTCGAAACTAAAACCATTTCCGTTTCTTCTTCTTCTTTTTCTCGGCTTTAGCTTTTTTATCAAGCATTTCAACTAAGTCTTTAACTTTTTTCAAATCTTTAGGATTGTCAGGAGTAGCGCAACTATTACCAACACCAATTACTATTACCTTACTTTTTTTAGGTGTACGTAATATACTTTTTTTCATAAGTTCAATAGCTCTTGGTACTGCATTGTAAACATCCTTTGTCATTGGAGAAATAGCTTCTGCCATACCAACTTTAACAACAATACTGTCTAATGGTTTTTTCTTTGTAAGTAGAACATTTTCAATCATTTCTCTTTGTGACCATCCACCCATTGCAAAGCCAACACCTTCAACAACATGTCCTGTTTTTTCTCCTTCAAGTTTTAAACCAGCATCAACAGTAATTACACGATTAATCTTATTTTTATTCATAATTTTTTCAATAGCAGCATCCATTCTTCCTAAGTGAGGTGAAGGTCCTGTAGCTTTCAAAACAAACACTTTTCTACCTTCTATAACAACTTCACCCATTGAAACATCTTGTCCAACATCTTTCATTGCTTTTTCTTTACCATGTTCTTTCATCACAGTTACAGCAGTTAATGGACCAACAGAATCACCAACAGGCCATTGATTGACAAAAGCTTCTGCGCCTTTGTATTCGCTTTTAGCAATCTCTTCTATAATAGGTAATTGCATTTTGATTATCATTGCCATTTGTAAGTTCTTAAATTTCTTTGCCATTTCAACATAATGTCTAACAATTTTTGACATTTGTCTAAGACCAATTGCAGCTCTTAAACCATAATTAATATTATCTTTTTCCTCTTTAGATTTCTTTTTTGCAACTGAATCTACAAAGCCAGTAAACCTTTCTTCCATTTGTTTGATAGTAACATCTATTTTCTTAACAATTCCATAAGGATCTAAGCTACTTGGTGTTATTACAAAGAATTCAGTAAACTCATTTATTGCATTTTTTAGTTCTTTATTTGGATTTTTTGCCACAGATTTTGTTATATTTACATTAGCTTTAGCAGACAACGCTTCTAGTTTTTGAGCTGATTTTTCAAGAGACATTGTCATTTGACTAAGCATTAATCTAGGATATACAAATATCAATACAAAAAACATTAAGAACCATATTACAGTTCCAAGTATACCTTCTCCACCAATTTGCATTAAAATAGTTTCAATCAATTTGCCACACCAGTAGTATCCTTTTCATTTTCCCATTTAAATACTTACGCTTTAACATTGACAACATTTTATATACTTCTATAATCAATTTCTATCATGGGAAAGTCTGTAAGAACAGTTATTGCTGTTGTAATATTTGTAGCATTACTAGGATTTGGAGTAATTACAATAATAGGGCAAGATAATATAATTTTTATTGCAGATAATTTTATTTCAAAGATAACAACAGGTATGTCATTACCTGATAATGTTATTCGAAACATAAGTTTTGAATTAAAAGGAATAAATTATATAAATACTACTTATGATTTCAAAGAACCAGTAAATATTACGATAGATAGTTCTAATTTCACAATACATACTATAACTGATTTACATGCAAGTTCAGCTACTAAAATAACAGGATTCACAGGAACAGTTATGATTCTTTCTAAAGATAAAAACCTATCAATAACTGGTGAATATGAAAAAATAGAAATTAGTGACGTTTCAATATCAACAGCAGGAACTATTTCAGAATCACATACAACTTTCTCAAGTATATTCTTAGAACAGGTCAAACTAAAGACATTAGAAGTTTCCAACGCAACCGGAACATTAACATTAGAAGATATTGAAATGAATATTAATGAACAAAGTGTAAAAATATATGCACCTATTACAGACATATTCTATAATAATTATCTAAGAGCAGATGGAAGAGCTAATCGCATGACAGTTGAAGGAGATAACGTTCTTAGTATTAGTGAATAATTAAATTGTAAATGAAAATCTATCACTACAGTATGTTGATTTACCTTTCTTTCCACAAACATACCAGTAATTAGTATGTGAATTATATTTGTCCTTATACTTTTTAGCTCTTTTCAAAAGCTTTGCCCATTCTTTATATGTTGGAGTATAAACAGAAGTGCTATATTTTACTTTTGCAAACTTCTTTCCTTTTCCACTTGAATAAGGACTTACATAAAGAGTAAATTTCTTATAGCTACCAGATTTAACCCATCTTAATGTTTCTCTTGCATAAGTAAAGAAAGAATCACTTTCAGGGGAAACCAAACATATTTGTCTACCACATGGTGCAATAGTTGTAGTTGTGGTTGGACTTACGCTTGTAGTTGTGGTTGGATTTACACTTGTTGTTGTTGGATTTACACTTGTTGTTGTTGGATTTACACTTGTTGTTGTAGCACCATTACATTGTCCACCAGAACACCCAGCACTTCCACATTCATACCTTTTCTTAACAGGATTTTGTAAACGACAAGATGAAAGTGGTCCAGGATCTATACATGTATAATCATTATATCTTTGATAAACATCATTATTAGCACACCAAGGGCTTCCTACATAACTATCAGTTCCGCAATCACTATCTCTATTACATTCTATTTCTCCAACACAATTTCCATTAACACAAGTATCACTCCCACATTCTTCTACTTTAACAGCTTCATAATGAGTATTATCGTAACATGAACCAGAACTACATCCACGGTCATGACAAAGTCTCTTTACCCAAACATCACCAGTAGAACATTCCTTAGGATCCCAATTATCACAATATTCTAAACAACCTCTAGGATCTGTGCTTGAGCACCCAGGTTTTTTACAATCATAATCTGTTGAACATTCTCCAGCAATACTTGTAGTTGTTGTATGAACAGTTGAAGTAGTATGAATTGTTGATGTTGTAGGAACAGTAGTTGTTGTTGTGTGCACAGATGTTGTAGTAGACGTAGAACTTGTGGTTGGTGTTGTAGTAGTTGTTATAGTTTTACAATAATAACTATCTCCTGAACCTTGTTCACAATGTTTAGTCACACTACAATCTTTTTCAACACTCCATCCCCCATAAACAGTATTACCAAAACATCCAGATGAAGAACCTGTACAATATCTATTTGCTGTTCTTTTTCCTACATCATCTCCTGCACTTTTTCCCCATGGACAACCATAATCCATCCACATGAAACATTTTGTAGTTGATGGTTTGTATGTATAATCTCCACAATCTGTATCACAGCATTCTCCTGAAGTACACTGTGCTGTTTTACATATGAAATCATTTGATCCAGGAGAAGCACGATTACAGAATTCAGTTGAGCCACAATAATCAGCAACTACAGGATCATTCCATTTTAGTTCTCCATTACATGATGCAGATGAACCAGAACAATATCTTCTTCTATCCTGCTTATAAACATCATCACCTAAACATGTACCATCACTACAAGCATATCCATAACTTCCATAATGAGAATCACAAACATAACTACTTGGTCTATATTGACCACCTGAACAACAAGCACCTGAACTACATACTTCACATTTTTTAGTTGCAGTATTCCAGGTTTCACCAGATTTACAGCAACCATCTGCAGCTCCACCAACAGGACCCATACATTTTAAACTTCCTGAACACTCACTATCCCAATCACAATCATAATCACCATGTCCACATAAAGAACATCCACGTGATTTTCTTTGAGCACAATAATTAGAATCACCACTTTTACTTACTAATTGATCATTAGCCCAAACTCCATTTGATTTACAAGCCCCATTAGAACAGGAATAATCATAATATGGTCTATGTTTCCTAACTTGGTTATCTGTACAATAATAAACATAACTTCCATAATTATCATAGTCATTACAATTTTTGTCTTTAGAAAGCATTCTATCTTGTCTAGCCCATTCACAATCAATAGAATATTCACGTAGAGTATATGAGTTAATACAATAATCTGTTTTAGTTATTGAAGGTGAGATTAAAGTTCCTGGGATATATGCAGTACTTTTTGTTTTATAATCATAACATTCTTCATAACCTGCCACACCTGAACCACTGCAACAACCAGTTCCGCCAGGACCTTCAGCAGATTCTGATATACCACTATCACAATAGCCTGATTGACAGATAGCATATGCAGGATCAGAAATAATTATTAAACTAACTGCAAATACACATAATATAAAATATACAAATAATTTTCTAATCATCAACACCCCTGTTAACTAAAAATGTATGGTGTTAAAGTATAAAAGATTAAATTATTCTAAATCTTCCTCTAATTCTTCTTCCACAGTTTCAATTAAACCAGGTCCTTGGATAGGTGTAGGTACAGGTGTTTTATCTGGTTTCTTTTTTGACTTTCCACCCATTTTTCCACCAACCCATGAAAGTTTAGTTACAATCTTGTATATTGTTCTCACAATATGGTATGCAAAGAATATACCAATACCTGTTGTTGCAAAAAACACTAGATTACTTATATCAGTAGGAATATTCATACCTAATCCAAAATTCATTACAAAAGGAAAAGCAACTGCAGCAACAGCAATATAGATAGCTTTCATAAATGTATTGAACATTTTTATCGCAATAAACACAAATACAATAAAAATACCAATCAAAAACGCAGGATGCAATTCACTAATAGAAATAAGTGTACTTTTTAGAATAGGAATCATGAATGCAAAGTCTTCAATAAACGGCATAATTATACTTACATAGGATTCTATTAAATGTTTCTTATAAGTCAAAAAGAAGTTTAATAGCACTATATCCAGTAGCACCACCAACACCAAGCTTTCCCATGAATCTTATAAAATAATCCACTCTTCCAGGACTTTTTTTAACAAGTTTCAGTAATTCATTAGCTACTATTCTTTTTGGATAAAAATAAGTTTCATTAATGTGTTTCTCAATATGGTCATAAGATATTTGCATACGTTTTACAGCCCAATCGCTTAACACGCTTGTAGGAACATATCTACGATGAAGTCTAAGATGGTTTTTCTTTATTGCATTCAAAATAGAATCCACATTATTCTCAGCATTTGCTAAAGTATATGAATATCCAAACATTTCCACAGTATGTACATCACTTCCAGTAACCCCAATTAAATTATTTTTTTCTGCAAACCGATTTGACTTCCAATTAGCTAATCTTTCAATATTAATTGAATTAAACACTTCCATAGCATCACAGAGTTTGGCTTTCTCTCTTATTCCACGTCTACTAATATCAAAAGGATGAGCAGCTATTGAAATACCACCTTGTTCATGAATTTTATCAATAGTTTCTTCAACACTTAATCCTGGCCGTATATTTTCTTGAATTCCAAGCGCAAGAATATGTCCTCTTCGCTTTCTATCAACTCCTGCAGTTGTAATTTCCTCTCCAGGTATAACTGTAACCCCACATTTTTTACCAGCTTGAACAGCTTCTTTAACACCAGTCATCTGATCATGGTCTGTCATTGCTAAACAATCTAATCCCATTTTCTTAGCATATTCCACCATCTGAGTTGGAGTATACCAGCATTCAGCTTTCATAGTAAGTCCTTTACTATAATGACTGTGACAATGTAGTTCGCATTTTAATTCCATTATAATCACGTTGTGAATATTTCAACTATATCCCCTTGTTTTAGTTTGTAATCAGATCCAACTTGCATTATACGTTTACCACGTTTTAATCGAGCAAACCTGAAGTCTTTAACAAAGTCTTTATGTATGTTTTCACAGAAATGTTTTACGTCAGAATCTTTTTTAAGCGCCATAGGAGAAGTCCGTTTTCCCTTCTTATCTCGTAAAACAGTATAAACTATTATCAATCCTAACATCTTCCATATCTTTTCTTTAGCTTTATCATCATCACTTCTTAGAAATATGTGAGGTTTTTTGATAAAATTGTTCTTAACAATTTCTTTCATTTCAGCATCATCACCAACAAACCGTATCATAGACACAACAGCATCTGATGAGCGAACTAAAGACATATTTTTCGCAGACATAGTAGCAGGAATCTCAATTAATTGGATTTTTATACCATTATAGTCCATCATACCAACTATTGGAGTAGTAGTTGTATATTCATAATCTTCTATTTCAGGTTTAGCATCTGTAATCTTACTAAGTAATAGACTTTTTCCACTATTTGGTAAACCAAGAATACATACTTGAGCATAACCCTCTTTTTTAATACCCTTTTGACGCATCCCTTTTTTCTTACTCTTCACTTGCTCTTTTTTCAGTTTAGATATCTTAGAATTCCACTCAGCTTTTAGAGTCTCACATCCTTTATGATCAGGTATATTTGAAAACACTTCATGTGCAGCAAGCAGTTTCTCTTCTATATCACGAGCAGCTTTGAACTTACCTACAGCTTTATAATATTCCGGCGGAGCATTTGTTGGCATTGTATCACCTAATTAATAGAACTAATTTGATTTTTAAAAGAACTATTTCTTCCTAAGCAATCTCTTTATTTCTTCTAAATCTTTTTGAATATCTTCAATCTCTAATTCAGCTTTTCTATTTACTCGATAATCATCATCTGACTTACGTCTATCACGTTGAGCAGACCTATTCTGACTCATCAATATAATAGGTGCTTGTACAGCTGCTAAACACGATAATATCAAATTAAGTAATATGAAAGGATATGGGTCCCATGTAGTTGCAAGCATATATACATTGATAGACATCCAAACTGCCAAAAACAGGAAAAATATGATAATAAATGTCCAACTTCCTGCAGCTAGTGACAATTTATCAGCAGCTTTTTGTCCATAAGTTAATTTATGTTTATTTCTATGAGGTGTTATACACTTTAACTTCTCAACACCTTTTTTCTCACCTAATAGAAGGTATCTCATTACCTTAGACATGTTATTACTTCAGCGAATTTTGTATAAATAGATTTTTATACTACTGACTCCAATAAAAAAAGAATGTTTTCAACAAAAAGCATATGCAATAGATGTGGTAAACCAGTGAAATCTTACCATTTTCCTGCAAAATGTCCTAAATGCAGCGCTCCTATTCCTTTGCCAACTGACTGGCTAAACATTTAAAAGTCTACCTTTTTGAGTCATATTTACCTACAATAAAAATTAGGTGATTGGATGTTAAAAATTGAGATATTTGAAATCAAGAATGGTAATGTAATTTCAGAAATGGATACAGAAGTAGAAGCACATATAGTTAATCTGTATAATAAATACAAAGACCAAATACAATTGAATAAAGTAAATATTGTAGATAAAGAAGCAATGAAAAAGCACAAAGATATCTCAAAACACATTGAAAAATTTGGTGTTGACATACTTCCTCTAATAAAAGTAGATGGTAAAATTCTAGAACAATCTGAATTTATTCCTTTTATTCAAAAAAAGATATAGGTGATTAAATGGCCAGAAAAAGAAGTGAACTTAACGAATATTTCATATGGTTTAATTCTGCACCTGTTCGTATTCGAGGATACAGTCCTGAAGCAGCAATTGGATGGTATTTCAAAAGGTTATGTAATTATGGAGAAATTACTGATGAGCAAAGATCTGTTGGAGCACATGCTTGTGTAAAAATGTATCATGAACAACTTTTACCAGTAACATTTAGAACTCCAGTTGCAAAACAAATGGTTGGACTGGAAAAAGAACAACTAGCAGCAGTAATTGCGCGCAATATTTCACAAGGTAATAAACATCCAGAAGATCTTAGACAGCATTATGAAGATATGATGGAACGACCTATTGGTTATTTAATGACTCATCATACATTACCAGTATTCAAGAGAAGTGTTATGTTTGATAATATACCAGATTTAACTGTTTCTTCCCAAGAATAGATATGTCTGAATTCAAATATCAGAGATTACCAGCAAAAGACATTATGATAAAAGATATTTCTCCTGACAAAGATGTTCGCATAAGAATTACAGGAACTATCATAAGTAAATCTAATACTGCAATAATAGTTGATGATTCTTCAGCAAATACAGAAATAATCACTCCTATAGAATTAACAAAAGATTTCAAACAAGGTGATATTGTCAGAGTATTTTGTCGTGTAACAGCATTAGAAAAAGGATATCAATTACAAGCAGAAATAATACAAGACATGAGTGAGTTAGATATTGAAAAATACAGAAAGATTATTTAAACCATTTCTTTTTCTTTTTTCTTCCAAACATAAGGAAGTAAAGTAAAGTCAATAGTATAATTAACAGTAATATAATTAATGCAATACCAAGTAATGTTACTTCTCCATTTTCATCAATAAATCCAAGAAAACCACCTGTTAATAAACCAGCATCTGTAGTAGTTGTAGTTTCTTCTACAATAGTTGTTTCTACTGATGTTGAAGCACCAAATGCCTCAGTTGTAGTAGTACTTGGTGGAGGTCCAGGGCTTACAGTAGTAGTAGCAATAGTAGTAGGTACAGTTGTGGCAATAGTTGTAGTTATTGTAGTTGGAACTGTAGTAGTTACAGAAGTTGTAACAATAGATGTAGTAGGATTTGTTGTTGTAGTAGTATCAACTGTAGTTGTCGGAACAGTAGTTGTAGGAACTGTAGTTGTAGGTACAGTTGTAGTTGCTAAAGGACATGGTACATCAACAGAAAAATAAGCATAATTTGGATTTCCAGCACAATTAGTATCACCATTTACACTGTTTATGTGCAAGCTAGCTTTTACTGCCCCACATTGTTCAGTATTAGTTTGACTTGCAGTAATAGATAATTCTTTTGTTCTTTCCGATTCCTTTATACTAAGAATCTGAGTTGTTGGACCTATTTCTGTACAAGCTAGATAATCTCCAAAAACACCAGTTCCTGACCCATCATCAGTTTTTTTACGAAATTTGGGAATGACAAACATATTTAAACGGAGTCACTAAAAAGTAATAACAAAAGTAATTTTAACAAAATCTTTTTGAAAAACCAAATCAAGAATATAAATATTTATCTACACATATATCTTCTATGACTTTCAAGGCAGTTACCAAAGATATTACATTAATTCGAGATTCTTTATCAACAATATCAGATATTATTGATGAAGCGCAATTCAAATTAACTAAAAATGGAATAGAAATGTTAGCAAGCGATAGAGCAGTAGTAGCTGTCGTTGATTTATTAATCCCATCTTCAATTTTCAAAACATATGAAATAGATAATGAAGAAACTATTGGAATAAATCTTCAACAATTCATGGATATTTTAAAACGAGCAGAAAAAGGTGACAGTGTTGAACTAGATTTAAATGGAAAAAAATTCCAGATAAAAATAAAATCAACAAGTACAAGACGTTTTGTTATTCCGCTCTTAGACTTGAATTCTGATGAAATGCCTCCAGTTGATAAATTAGATTTTAATACTAATATTAAACTTACAACTGAAGTTTTACATAGTGGAATTGAAGACGCAGGATTAATCGCAGACTCAGTAGTTTTTGATGTTAATCCAGAAACAGTTACTATGAAAACTGAAGCTGATAATAGAATCGCTGAATTAGCATTAGATAATTCTAGCAAGCATTTGATAAAATTAGATGTGAAAGATCCAGCAAAGGCTCGTTATTCTTTAGAATATTTGAAAAAAATAATCAAAGCAAGAAAGATTTCAAACAATGTAACTTTATCATTTAGTAATGATTATCCTATGAAAATTTCATATCAAATTCCAAAAGGAATTAAATTAGATTTTATTCTTGCACCACGTGTAGATGATTAAAAGTCCCATTTATCATCTACTTTTGGCAATTCTTCCTCATCTTGTGTAGGAGAAAAATCTCTCTGAGGTTCTTCCTTAGCAGGCTCTGGTTCTTTAGGTTCTTCAACAGGTTTTTCAGTTTCAATTCTCAATTTATTCAAGATCTCATCTAGTTTTGCTTCATCTGTTTGATCTCGAGGAAATCCAATAATTATCTTATCATCTTTGTAACGAGGAACAACATGAAAATGAGTATGAGCAATAACTTGTCCAGCTTGTTCACCATTATTCTGAACCACATTCAACCCGTCAGGATTAAGAGTTTCTTTAATTTTCATAGAAACTTTCTGAACAGTACTAATCGCAGCTTTCAAATCTTCTTTATCTACCTCAAATAAAGTCTCAGAGTGCTTCTTAGGCATAACTAAAACATGTCCTTCACTAGCAGGATTAATATCTAGTATAGCCAAAGTTTCTGAGTCTTCATAAACTTTTTTGCTAGGTATGTCTCCACGAACAATTTTACAAAACAAGCAATCTTCTTCACTTACCATAACACCATTTCCTATGAAGGGTTTAAAAGGGTTTTATTATTTAGCAACTTTTGAAATTTCTTTAATTATTCTTACAACAAATTCAGGATGCATCTCATTCAAATGAGACATTGTTTCTAATTCAACACCAGTACCTTTAGTTTTCCTTAATAACGGAGAAACAGGATGAGCAGTTACACCATAGTAAATGTTTTCATATGTAATTTTCATATTAACTTTCTTAACAATACGATGTATTAATTTTTCATATAGTTTTGAATTCAATTGACTAAACTTATAATTACTTCCAAGAATATCATTTGCATTTGTTAAATCTTCTTCTAACCATTCTTTAGAAATTCCTCTAGCTTTCTTAATTCCACCAAATACACCATCAATATAGTGGTCATTAAGTTCTAACCAGAATAACATTTCTCCTTCCATATCTTGTTTATGTGCTCCTCGTATTTGTATAACCTTCTTATATTTTCTATTAAGTTTATCAACCAAACTAAGAAGAGTTTCTTTATCCAACCATTCTCCTGATTTAGATATAACATCAATTGCAGTTGGCAAGTTTTTCAAACGTGCAGATAAAGTGTGAGGAAATACAAAGAAAGGATTTTTATATTCCTTTCCAGCTTTTTCAGCAGCTTTCCAGAAGCTTTTGTAAATACTCATTTTAGCATTATGCTCTTGCTTTGATCTACAAACCCAAGCATAAGTTTTATAATATTTTGAATATTCTTTATCATCCTTTTTCCAGTGTTCATACATTTTTTCAGAAACATAACATGATTTAGGTGGAAGTCTATTCAAATCCAAACCAACATCACCGCTTCTTGGTAATGTAGCAACAATCGCAGTGCCACCTAATTCTTTAACAGCTTCTAATGCAACAGTTTCAGAACCAATATCACCTCGTGTAGCTTTTTGATAAGTTTGAGTTGCATGAGGCGCAACAATTATAGGACCTTTCCCATTTTCAATCACAACAAATCCAGTATAATATTTTGTTTTCATAATTATAATTTAATAAGCAGTTAATAAAAACATCATGTTCGTAGAATAAATCTCTTGAAATTATCAATTTTCTTCTTTCGTTGGAACCCATTTATTATTTCTTCAGCAATATCAACAGCTACAATTGGATAAATTTCATTTAAGAAAACAGAAAACTCTAAAGAAAATGCTTCACCACCATTATGTTTCAATAATTTGTTAATAGCATATTTTCCTTTCATCCCATTAAAATTACATTGATATGTAACCCTAAATTGTGTATTTTCCACAGTTTTTTCTATCAAAGAAATATAATCATTCCATGATAAATTTTTCAACTTAACTCTTTTTCTAAGTAAATCGTTAGCTCGTCTTATATCCTTTATCATATTATTTCGTGTAGCACCCTTTACATTACTAAATTCTTTGAAACGCATAATAACATAATTCTTAAATTGAATGTCTGCCCATGAAACCGCATATTTTTTTATATCATCGTTTAGATTGTAAAATAAATTAGAAAACTTTTTATTAATTCCTTGAATAACACCTTTCATTGCATCTGAATTAATCCACCTTCCATTTGAAGTAGCAACATCAATTAAACTTGGAAAGTTTTTCATTCGCATACCTTGTGCATGAACAATTACAAATAAGGATTTCTTTTTTGATAAGGTTCTTATTGAAGTCCAATACTGATTATACTTTGTTACTTTTTCCAAATACTCATCTTCATCTCTTGCAAAGAATGCAAACTTTTTCTCAAACTTCAAACGAGATTCAGGATTATCTCTAGCTTTAAACATCTGATGAGCTTCAGACAAGGAAGCTGGTTTTCTAAAATAATCAATACCATGATCACCTGTTCGCGGAACTGTAGATACAAAAGCCATACCACCTAAACGTTTAACTAACTCAGCTGATATAACTTCACTTCCTACATCTCCTCTACACAACGGATTAAGTGAATATGTAGCATGAGGCGCAATAAATACAGGACCTCTTTTACCAGATTTGTAAATCATAAACCCGTCTTTATAGTAAACTCGCATAGAATATTATTATCAGAAAAGTATTTATTTACTTTTTTTACTGTTCATCTCTTTTATAGAAGCATTTATTCCATCTTTATGCTTTTCCCAGAAGCTAACCGCACACTTAGCAAGAACTTGAGCAGCTACTTGATATCTTAATTTAGGCACTTCTGTTGAAGCTTTTGTAGTTCTACCACGTAGATTAAATTCAACATGAATACCCATTCTTTTTTTCTTAAATCTCTTA
>EAAG01000006.1:0-14595 GCA_026058435.1 Candidatus Aenigmatarchaeota archaeon
GGTGAAACGTCTAACAGCAATAGTGACTGTTTTGTAAATGTTTGTGCAGAATCTGCACAAGACGCTCCAAGTTGTTGGACATGTGAACCAGAACTTTATTCTGAATGGAACTCAGCTGATGACCCATACTGTGATAATTATGGAGAATATGATTGCGGAGAAACTGATAATACAAATAGTGAATGTTATCAATCAGCATGTGCAATAGACCCACCATCATGTTGGTCAGGAACCATAGGAGAATATGATTCAACATATTCTAATGATGTATGTGAATCAAGTATGGGCGCTACATCCAACACAAACAGTGTGTGTTATGATCCTGATTGTGATGAATCATTTACACAATATCAAGAAACTGAATCAGATAGTATTTTGACAGGTGATATAGAATCTTATGATATAACACCTCTAGAAGGAAATAAATTTTACAAAATATTTGAAAATTGTAACGAAGGAGTTGTTGAAAGAAAAGCAAAATTAGAAATTCCTGCAAAATTATGTTATTGGAAATCTATTACTGAATTATATGATAAAAAATGTAATAATCTCGATAAGTCAAAAATTGCAGAAATCTTCGAGAAAAAAGAAGCATATAGAAAATTAAATAATGAAGATTGGCCGGATTTAAATACAGATGGGGATTATTGTGTAGATGTAATTTATTCTTGTGCAGAGTGGAAAAAATTATTAAATGAAAACAAAGTTCATAACAAGATGTTAGGAGTTTTTACATCCCGCAAAACAATAAAACAAACCACACCGAATTCGAATTCTTTTACTTTTGTTATTAGTCTTGTTAATTCAATAGAACCATTAATCATTGTAAATCCTTATTTAGATATGGATAAAGAAACAGTTCAAAATACAGTTCTTCTCCACGAAGGACTTCATTCTATTCAAGAAAGAATGGGATCGTCTGAAAAATATCTTGTAAAAATAAAAAACGGAGAAAATATTGATTATAAAGAAGTATTTGCAGATTTAGGTAAATTCTATAGAGAATTAGATAGTATACAACCAGAATTAAAAGAAATAAGAAAACAACAAAAAATTATAGCTAACAAAATAAAATCATATGTTAAGAAATTTCTAGAAGATAACGATAATGGGTTAATATCAAAAGCAGTTCTTGATGAAACATCCTCAGATATAAGATACGCAGTACGTTATATTAGTTATCCTTCAATAACATACATTGGAGAAACAAATTTAAAACAAATTTTCTCAAATAAACTTGAACCAATCTTAAAAAAATATAACTTGTTTGATCAAGAAACACAGACCGCATTAGCTAAGATTTTAGAATTATATTCTATTACATTCAAAAAAGCATATGAAAAAATGGCAGACATTACTATTTTAACATATCTTTCAAAAAGACGCGAAATTGATCCTCGTTTATCAGAAGTTCAACGATGGTGGTTAGATAAAACAGGACCAAATAATTGTGAAATTATCTATACTGCAAATAAAGCAAAAGAGGTTTTAGATGCATTCTTAATCGAGAAAAACCTCCCAAATATATACAAACAAACTCAGGATGAATTTAATGCTATGTTAGGAATGTATCAAAATACTAATCAGGAAAAAGAAGTATATAATTTATTAATTAATCGACTTCCAGGAATTGCAATAAATGATGGATGGTCAGAGTATACATCTTATGCTTAGAATTACATTCCCATACCTTCCATACCAGGAGGCATGCCAGGCATTCCAGGAGGAGGGCCTGCTGACGAAGGACCTTTTGTAGATACTATATCATCTACTCTAAGAATCATTTCAGCTGATTCACTTGCTGATTTTATTGCCTGAGTTTTAATTTTCAAAGGCTCAATTATTCCTTTTTCAAGCATATCCATTGAACCACCATTGAATACATCAACACCAGCATGTGTATTACCAGCATCGTGCTCAGATTTTAATTTAACCATTAAATCAATAGGATCATGTCCTGTACTTTCTGCTAAAGTACGTGGAATTATTTCCATTGCATCAGCAAAAGCATTTATTGATAATTGTTCTCTTCCGCCAATACTGTCAGCATATTTTCTAAGACCTCTTGATAATTCTAATTCCGGTGAACCTCCACCAGAAACAATTTTACCTGTTTCAACTGCAGAAATTATACCAAGAACAGCATCTTCCATAGCTCTTTTTGCTTCATCAATAACATGTTCTGTTCCACCTCTAATCAGAATAGTAACAGCTTTTGGCTGTTTACATTCTGAAACAAATATCATATCTTCTCCAGCCATTTTCTTTTCCTGAACAAGACCAGCTTCTCCTAATTCAGAAGCTTCTAAATCATCAATATTTGCAATTATATTTGCTCCAGTACTCTTTGCAAGCATTTCCATATCTGATTTCTTAACTCTGCGAGCAGCAAGAATACCTTTCTTTGCTAAATAATGTTGTGCAACATCATCAATACCTTTCTGAACAAAGATTACATTTGCTCCAGATGCAACAACTTTAGCAACCATATCTTTCAACATTTTAGTTTCTTGATCCATAAATTCTTGTAATTTAGAAGGATCAGTAATTCTAATCTCAGCATTAGTTTCAATTTCTTTTATTTCTAAAGCAGCATCAATTAATGCAATTTTAGCATTTTTTACTTTCTTAGACATTGCTGAATGAACAATTTCCTTGTCAATTACAATACCTTTAACAAGTTCAGTGTCATCAATAGCACCGCCCTGAGATTTTTCTATCTTAATATCATCTTTGTCAATAACAACTTTACCATTATCAGAGCCTGCAACAGTTGTAACAGCATCAACAGCCAATTTAGCAAGAGAATCTTTTGCAGCTTCACTACCTTTACCTGTCATTGCAGTCATTGCAATCTTTTCTAGAATAGCTTTATCATTAATATTAACATTTTTTCCGATAGTTTCAAGAATTTCAAGTGCTTTTGCACGAGCATCTCTATATCCTTTGATTATAACTGATGGATGTATACCTTTTTCCAATAATTCTTCAGCTTTTTTCAATAATTCACCTGCAATTACAACAGCAGTTGTAGTTCCATCACCAACCTCATCTTCTTGAGTCTTAGCAACCTCTACAAGCATCTTAGCTGCAGGATGTTCAATTTCCATTTCTTTTAGAATTGTAGCACCATCATTTGTAATAACAATATCTCCAATAGAATCAACAAGCATTTTGTCCATACCTTTTGGACCTAATGTAGTTCTTACACTGTCAGCAATAAGCTTTCCAGCTGCTATATTTCTTGTTTGAGCTTCTCTACCTGTGGTACGTAAAGCACCTTCAGGCAATATAAAAATTGGTTGTCCATTTTGACCGTTCATAATTATCACACCTTAACACTACGATTTTATAACAAATGAAGAAACCTTTTTAAACCTTTAATTAGGGGTATGGCCGAGGTGGGGATTGAACCCACGACCGCCAGTTTGCTTCGACAAACCAGCTGAGATTTCAACTCAGTCGCCATATAAGACTTGCACATCCGTTATGCAACAGCATAAAGGAATGGTGCTCTACCACTGAGCTACCCGGCCCTGAATAGAGAATTAATATTGAAAGTATTTTAAAGGTTACTCAACAGAAGAAATCGATTATCCCATATATAATTCGTTATCTTTTACATTACCTTCAGATATCTTCAGGTTTTGCCAACCAACGGATAAGGTATTGCATAAACTGCTTAATTTCTTTTCAAAATCATTTTTCCACAATTCCCACATCTTGTTTATGAATTCAGCACTTTGCTTCTCATTGTTCTTAATAGCAAGGGTATTGTTTTCCCATTTCAGTGCCTGTACCTTCTTATACAACTCAAAGATATCATCCATCTCTTTCTTACTAAGCATCTTTTGCTCAAATTCGCAACAAAAGTTCTCTGCAGTAATCAAAGGTTCTATTATCTTCTCAGAAAAGTCAAAAATAGCATCAGCCATTTCATTTCGTACATGATCTACAATAGAATCCTCAAAAAAATCAAGTTCTAAGTTGAAAGTCTTTTGAAGTTCATCAAGTTTTGGTAAATTTAATTCAGATTGTAATACCTTATACTTGTCTAATGCAGTTTGTATAAAATCTTCAGGGGTGTTTGGTACACCAATTGGAGCTTCCATACTAAAATTTAAAATTCCAACCTTTAAAAAAGGATTAAGCATGAATTTTTCTGATTTTTCAGTAAAAAACTTTAAAAAGATTTTAGAAGATAAAAAAATTCAATCTTTTAAGGATTTAATTCGTCAACTTGACGATTCATACACCAATTTTTGTTCTAAGTACTTGGAACCCAGCAGCTTCCATTGCAGAGGCAACTTTTTCTTGAGTTTCGCCAGGAGTTAATGCAACCATGTATCCTCCACCTCCACCACCAGTCATTTTTGCACCTAAAGCACCATTATCTCGTGCAATCTGAACAAGTTCTTCTAATTTAGGATGTGAGACTTCTATTTGTTGTAGTAACTCATGATTTTTATTCATAAGCTCTCCAACTTTTTCTAATTCATTATTTGTTAATGCAACTTTAGCTTCTTCAACAAGATTTTTAGCATCTTCAAATATTTTATCATATTTTTCAGAATCTTTTTCCTTTCGTTCTGCTACACCAGCAACTAGAGCTTTTGTATCTCCGATTAATCCCGTATTACCCATAACAATTTCAACAGGTTCTTTCATTTGTAATCGTTCTGGTTCTTTACCTTTTATAAAATATAATAATCCACCATAAGTTGCAGCTGTGTTATCAATTCCAGAAGGAGTTCCATGATATCCTTTTTCCCCTTCATATGCAAGCTCATTTATTTTTTTATCATCAAATCCTAAATCAAAATGCTCATTTAACGCTCGTGCTAAAGCAGCGCAACTCGCACCTGAAGCACCAACACCACTAGCAGCTAATAAATTACCAGCAAGCGTGATCTTTATTGGAGTTTCTAAAGGATTTACACCAGCAGCTTTCAAAACAAAATTAATAGAATCAAATTGAGCCTCAGCTTTTTCTTTTTTATACGCAGGTGTAGCTGGTCTATCATCAATTAATTGGAATCCAGGAATATCAATATCTTCTACAGTAGCAGTAGTACTATCACCAATAGCACAAGCTATAGATGGAATTTTATGAACAACAAAATGTTCATTAAATAAAATAACTTTCCCAAATCCTTCAGCCATACAAATCATCAATGTGCTAATTCTTTTAAGGTTTTCATTAACCAAACTTAATTTAAAAATCTTACCACAAAGATATTCTAATGAATTTTAACGAATTCCTTCAGAATTTAGATAAGGAAGGCAAACTTACACATGTTACAAAAGAAGTATCAGTTAAACATGAAATAGCTGCTATTATGAAAAAATATGATGGTCAGCCATTGCTATTTGAAAATGTCAAAGATTCAGACATGAAAATAGCTGCAAATATACTATCTACACGTGAGTTAGTGGCACAAGGCATAGGAGTTACTAAAGAACAAGTTGTAGAAAAGGTTGCTGATGCTATAGATAATCCTTCTAAAGCTGAACAAGATGATTCATTAAAAGATCAATATGAAGAAGTTGAAGATTTAACAAAAATACCAATATTAACTTATTATGAACAAGACGGAGGACCTTACATTGCTTCTGCTATATTTGTTATCAATGATAAAGAATTAGGAACAAACGCATCATATCATCGTTCAATGTTTGTTGATAAAGATCACATTGTTTCTAGAATTTTACCAAGACATTTTCATGAATTTGTAGAAAAAGGGAACAAAGAATTCGCAATTTGCATTGGATTGCCACCATCTTTAGCAATTGGCGGCGCAGTGTCATGTGAACCAGAAATAAGTGAACTTGATATTGCAAATTCAATCTCACCTATTAAGACTTTAGAATTAGATGGTCAGATAGTTCCAGAAGCAGAAATAGTCATGATTGCTGAAGTAACTGATGATAAACATGATGAAGGACCTTTCATGGACTTAACTGAAACTTTTGATATTGTTAGACAAGAACCAGTGTTTAAGATAAAAAAAATATACAAAAAGAAAGATGCTGTATTTCACGCTCTATTGCCAGGTGGAAATGAACACAAAACACTTATGGGAACTCCAAAAGAACCTGCTATCTACAGAGGAGTTAATAAAGTGGTAAAGTGTAAAAACGTTTTGATAACTCCAGGTGGATGTTCTTGGTTACATGCAGTTGTTCAAATTGATAAAGAAAACGAAGACGATGGTAAAAAAGCATTAGAAGCTGCGTTTGCATCACACAAATCAATGAAACATTGTTGGGTAGTTGATGATGATATTGATATAACAAACCCTCATGAAGTTGAATGGGCATTTACAACAAGATTCCAAGCTGATAAAGATATGATTGTTAAAGAACATGAAACAGGATCTTCTTTAGATCCTTCTGCAAATGCAGAAACAAGAGAAACCACAAAAGTTGGATTTGACTTAACAGTTCCTGTTGGAAAGAAATCAGAATTCTCTAAATCAAAAATACCTGGTGAAGACAATGTATCTGTCGAATGATGAAGAAAAAATTCTTAATGGTGAACAAGGTGAAGCAGCACAAAAAGCAATGCAATTAATTACAGCTTTAGGCGATATCTACAAAGCAGATAAATTAATACCAATAAAGTCTGTACAAGTTGCTGGCGTGTCTTACAAAACTATAGGTGATGCAGGAATAGATTTTATTAGATTTTTCAAAGAAAAAAATGCAAAAGTAGTTGTTCCAACTACTTTGAATCCAGCTGGATGTGATATTGAAAACTGGAAAGAAATTGGTTTTGATGAAAATTTTGTAAATAAACAAAAAGAAATTATTGATATTTTTGGTTCTTTAGGAATAAACACAACATGTACATGCACTCCATATTATATTGGAAATCGTCCAGGATTAGGCGATCATATTGCATGGGCAGAATCTTCTGCAGTTTCATTCTCAAATTCAGTTTTAGGTGCACGAACTAATCGTGAAGGTGGGCCAAGTGCATTAGCAGCATCTATTGTTGGAAAAACAGCTAACTATGGTTATCATTTAGAAGAAAATAGAAAAGCTAAGTTTGTAATAAATGTAGAAGCAGACTTGAAAACTAAAACAGATTTTGGCTTATTAGGTGTTCATGTTGGAAAAATAGTTGAAAAAGCAGTACCAGCTTTCAAAATACAAAATTCTAATGTTCCAGAACATTACATGAAAGCATTAGGAGCTGCAATGGCAGCATCAGGAGCAGTTGCGCTATATTATATAGAGAATACAACACCAGAGTTTGTTTTAGATGATAGTCCAGAACAAATAACAGTAACAAATGATGATTTACAAAAAGCTAAAGATGATTTAACAACAGGAGAATCAGCTGACTTAATAGCATTTGGCTGTCCTCATTGTTCTCTAGAAGAAATTAAAGAAATAGCTGATATTGTTAAAGATAAACAAATAAACAAGAAATTTTGGGTTTGCGTTGCTAGACAAATCAAAAAACAAGCAGATGAGCAAGGTTATACTGAAACAATAGAAAAAGCGGGTGGAAAAATGGTATGTGATACATGTCCTGTTGTTTCACCAATAGAACATATGGGATATACTACTACAGCAACAGATAGTGGAAAATGTGCAAAATATTTGCCATCTTTCTGTAAACAGAAAGTTATTTTTGGTAGTGCTGAAGAATTATTAAAGTGATTTTATGAAAGGACGAGTAATTTTCAAAACAGATGAAGAAATTAAGGCGGAAGCACTGGTTAGTAAAGAGCCAATCGGCTTTTTAGGAGGGGTTGATCCTAATACTGGTGAAGTATTAGAAGGAGATATCAAAGGACAGTTTGTTAAAGATAAAATACTTGTCTTTCCAACTGGAAAAGGTTCAACAGTTGGGTCATATGTACTATATCAATTAAAGAAAAACAACGTAGCTCCAAAAGCAATCATAAACAGCGAAGCAGAACCTATTGTTGTTGTGGGTGCAATCATCTCTGAGATACCTATGATCGACAAAATAGATATTTCGTCAATAAAGACAGGCGATTCTATAACGCTTAAAAATGATACTATTTCTCTCTAATGATGAGTAAAATTGTAGTTGCTATGACAGGCGCAAGCGGTGCACAATATGGAATAAAGCTTGTTCAAGAACTTGTGAAAGCAGGTAAGGATGTTCATTTAGTTGTAAGTAATGGTGCAAAAAAGGTTATAGAGTATGAAGCACAAGAAGAATTCAAAATTATAGAAACTTTAGATAACTTACATGTTTACAATGAAGATGAAATAGATGCTCCTATAGCTTCATCATCTTTTGGAGCAGAATCAACAATAGTTTGTCCATGTTCAATGAAAACTTTATCATCAATAGCAACAGGTTATGCAGATACTCTAATAACAAGAGTTGCAGATGTCGCAATAAAAGAAAAAAATAAACTTATCATAGTTCCAAGAGAGATTCCATTCTCAGAAATACATTTAGAAAACATGCTTAAACTTTCTCGTATTAACAACATATTCATACTTCCAGCATGTCCAGGATTTTATCATAATCCTAAAAGCATAGAAGATATTATTAATTTTATGGTTGGAAAAATCTTAGATAAACTAGAAATCAAAAACAACTTATACAAAAGATGGAAAAGTGAATAATATGAAATTAGTTTTAATTAAATTCGGTGGTTCGGTAATAACTGATAAGACAAAACCATATACTCCACAAAATGAAATCATAAAACAATTAGCAGAAGAAATACATCAGTTTCATCAAGAAAACCCAGATACAAAAATAATTCTAGGTCATGGTGGAGGTTCTTTTCCTCATACAAGTGCAAAGAAATATGAAACACATAAAGGATTCATAAATGATGAAAGTGTTTGCGGTCTTGCTAAAGTTCAGAATGATGCAGCTAGATTAAATCGTATAATTGTTCAAGCATTGATTGATGCAGGAGAAAATGCAATGAGTATGCAACCATCTTCATTCTGTATAACAGAAAAATGTAAAATAACGGAATCTTATACAAAACCAATGGAAAAAATGCTTGAGAAAAATATGATACCAGTTCCATATGGTGATGTTGGTATTGATTTAGAACAAGGATGTTGCATAATTTCAACTGAAGAGATATTAAATCATTTAGCTGAAAAGTTTGAAGGAAAGAAAATCATAGAAGTTGGTAATACTCCAGTATTAGATGAAGGTAATCAAATAATCAAAGAAATTACAAAAGATAATTTTGAATCTATTCAAAATGCTTTAGGTGGTTCTGGTGGAGCAGCAGATGTTACAGGAGGAATGCTTCATAAAGTTGAATTAGCATTACAAGTTGCAGAAAAAAACATAGAAACGCATATCATTGATGGTACTCAACAAGGAAATCTATTAAGAACTCTTAATAATGAAAATACAGGTACTCGGATATATTGATTTCTAGTGATGGATTATGAAATACATTAAATTAATTTTATTGGATGGCGAAGACCATGTTTTCGTTTTCAGAGAACAAGGTAAATTAGTTTTACCATATACACCTAGTCCTAACCGGAACAAACACGCCGGAGTCGCAGAAAAATATGCGCGTGATCTTGGTTTTGATAATGTTTCTTTACAGCCAGCTGGTCAAGATGAACATAAGGATGATTATTTTGCTGCAAGAGTAGATAGAATAAACAACCCAGATTATGAATGGATAGACCCAGATACAATATCAAATGCTGTAGATATGGTTGCTATTGATATGACTAAAAGAAATATACCTAAGCAAACTCAATGACTTCTGTTATTGACTCTTCTTGCAATTTCCAATCAAGATATTCTCTATGTAAACTTACCCAGAATATTGTTGCAGCACTAAATCCAAAAACTCCAGTAAGTATAGCATGAGTTAATGTCAATGGTAATGAAAATAAAGCCCAACCTGCTACTGCAAATCCAGCTAACCATGTCATTATCCATAATACAAACATTGCTTTAGTTTGCCATCTAATCCAAGGATCTTGAAAATATTCAACAAAGAATTTAACAAATTTGACATTATTCCAACCAGTCATTTTTCCAAAATTCTTTATTTTCTTTGATGCATTTTTAGCACCTTTCAAATTTATTTGCATATTTTATTTCCTCCGTAAATTAGAATCAATCTAAGTAATCATAAAATGGAGGAGAAGGACCTTTCCTTTCCTCATTCTGATTTGATTTTCCAGCTAAATAATAACCAACTGCTAACAATATCCATAATACAAATATAATTCCTACCCAATTCAATGCTCCTTCCCATAATGTAAGCATGTTTTCTACAACCATCCATAAGCCAGCTACTGCTATAATAGCAGATACAACTACCCAACCTGCAAATACTTCAGGTGTAATGAAAAACACAAGTACACCAAGTACTATTGCTCCTATAATTCCAAGAGCAAGGAATAATGCATCATAATTTGAGAAAAGTGGTTCATCACTACCTCTCATACTTTTTGACATCTGTTCTGCTTTTTCTAAAGCTTCTTCATATGAATTAGCATTAATTACAAATTCTTGTTCATCTATAACAAGTATATATTCTGTTTCTTGTTCTGGTTCTTCAGAATCTAAATAAATATATTCAGTTTCTGTTTCAGTAGTGCTTGGATTAACATAAATATATTTTATAACTTTCTTCAAAGTTCCATCTTGATCATCAAAATCTTCATCATAATCATCATCGTCATCATCATCGTCATCAAAGTCTTCATATCCATATGCCTGACATCTTCCATCATCACATGCATAAGGGCAATCATAACCCTTCATGTCAAGACGACCATCATCACAAAAATATTCATATAATCTATCTCCGCGACAGAAATCACTGATTCTAGAACCACCTTTTCTGTAAACAGTTCCCATTTTATTATAATTTCTACCATTATCAGTGTCTATACAATAGTTACTAGCATCATAATCGCAATCATCTAAACAATCATCACAATCATCACATTCTTCCTCACAATCCCAGTCTTCACATTCGTCTACACACTCATCATATTCGTCATCACACTCATCTTCGCAATCATCATCCCCATCACAGTCGTCCATACAGTCGTCATAATCATCATCACACCAATCTGTACAATCATCTAAACAATCATCACACTCGTCACATTCATAATCACATTCGTCATCGCAGTCATCCCAATCATCATCGTCCCAATAATCATAATCATTCCAATCATCATATCTTAAACATTCTCCGTCTTCACACCCATATTGACAATTATAGTAAGTTGATTTTAGACTACCAGCAGTACAATAATATTCTTTTATTGTTCCACCGTAATAGCAAACATCTGTCCATGTTGAGCCACCTCTACGGACAATTCCTCTATCATAATAATCTCGTCCACCATCAGAATCTACACAATCATAATCATTATCACAAGTATCACACTCATCGCATTCATTACAAGTATCGCATTCATTACAAGTATCACACTCATCGCAAGTATCACACTCATCGCATTCATTACAAGAATCCTCATATGGATCAAATCCATCTATAATTACAGAGCAAGTAGTCCATCTTGGTGAATTATAATTACTTGCTTTTCCTGTAGAAACAAGTCTCCATTGTTCATTGCCAACATATTCAACTTCAGCCCCTCTATCATTAGAATAATGATTTACTGGAAACCGATTTTCATCAATACCAATCCATTCACCATGTAATTCATGGTCTGTACTACATTCTAATGTATAAGAATCATCAAACATTTCCAAACTGCATGTATATCCTTTATTATGTTCAATTTCAGCATAATCATCATATTCAGTTACAATACATTCCCTATCACTATTTGCAGCAAACGCAGGAGCAACTAAAACTAAAGAAAACATCAATACAATAAAAACAGCTAATAGACTATTTCTCATAATGACCATATTTATGAAACGGATGATAAGTATTAAAACCCTTAAGATGGCCTTTAATATATACCGATAAGTTGACAGTAGTAAAGAACAACCCTGTTTTTAGGCAGGGTTGTTCTTGTCAAGAGCCAGTTACGGCTTGGGAAACTTGAGCTTGCCGTACACTTCCTTGCTAATCCTGACCTGAAACTTGTGAGGTTTGGCAAGAATACGCCGGTTAGTGTACACCACGTCCAGCAGATATGTAATCTTCACTCCGCCAGCAGTGTTGTCAATGTGAATTCTGGCCCTGGGAACCTTGACACCAGGCATCTTGCTGACCACTGCGCCAGAAGCAATGGCATCTCCGAGAACTTCCTCAACAACCCGTTTCCGAGTCTTGAGATTGATCTTCAGAAATTTCTCATCCTTCTCCTTGTTGACTTTCTTGTGCTCAGCCTTGAGCTTGGCCACCTTCTTCTCGAGCTTCGTGACCTTGCTCTTGTACTCCGTGGAGCTCGGGGGGTAGTCCCTTGTCAAGACCCACCCAAGTGCAACACACAAGAAAACAACTATGGCAATAGCCACCACACGATTGCGCGTGAACCAACTCAAACTCAATCTCATCTTTCCACTCCTTTCGCCTAGAAACAAGACCCCAGTTACATACTGGAATCAACCTTGATGAACTACCTGGATTCTTTCAGCTTCTTCCTGCCCGCACTTTATGTAGAGTTTGAGAAACACGTGAATAGTGCACCCATGCGAGACGAGGAGACTGAAAATGACAAGACATCCGATAACGTTATTCGGCGACAACAACGAATCAGTTTTGCCAAACAACGGGTTCGTGTAGAGAAAACTCATCCCGCAATATATAGAGGAAACAAACATACCGATCATCACAACGATGCACAACAGCTTTCTCATCTTCCCTCTCCTTCTTCCTGTGCTACATGGGTTATTGGTCCCGCTTGATTAGTATTTCATCAAATCGGCGTGAAGTCAACCGACCATCGAGCTCAACGAGAAACATCGCGGTACCGTTGAAAAACCACCCAATAATAACACCAACCGGATGATCTGTGGTTATTTCACTACTCGTGCTCTTTTCGTCGAAATGAACTGGTAGTCCCATGAAATCATTGCTCACTACCAAAATCCTGTCATCCATTTTCCTTCTCCTTTCGGTCTTTCCTCAGTTTTGAGGCATGAATTGTGGACAGCTTCAGCTATCCTTCTAGAAATTGACTATGATGCTCATTAGAGCAGTTGTCTGACCGTTTTCATGTGAAAAAAGTCAGGTTCAGTCGCCATTACGCGTTCTGAATTTCGTGTAAATTTGTGTGTAAAATTAGTCAAATTATAAGGTTTTTAAGGGTTTAAGAAATGCGTTAAATAGTCATATTAACACCCAATTATTGCAAAATATTCGTATTTTAAAACTATTACATTCTCTTCATATTCATGGCTAAAACTGAATCGCGTAAAAAAGACCACATTGACATTTGCATAAAGGAAAAAGTAGATAATAGTGAATGTTTTGATGTATTTGCAGATATAGACTTAGTTTACAGATGTTTACCTGATCTAAATCTAAAGAATATTGATACTCATGTAGATTTCTTAGGAAAAGAGCTAAAAGCCCCTATTTTGATATCTTCAATGACTGGTGGTACACCTGAAGCTGAAGCAATAAACAAGAACTTGGCAAAAGCTGCTGAAGAATTAGGAATAGCATTTGCAACCGGTTCTCAAAGAGCTGCTTTAGAAAATCCAGAACTAGAAAAGACATATCAAGTACGAGATGTAGCTCCTAGCACTGTTGTTATAGGAAATATGGGTGCAGTACAGTTATTGAAAGGATATACTAAAGAACAAATGAGAAACGCAATCAAAATGATAGATGCTAATGCATTATATTTACACATAAACCCATTACAAGAAGCGTGTCAGGTTGAAGGTGATACAGAATTCAAAGATATGATAAGTGCAATAGAAAAAATAGCCAAAACATCTGATAAACCTATTATAGTAAAAGAAGTTGGATGTGGAATTGATAAAGATTCTGCTCACTCATTGGAAAAAGTAGGTGTTAAAGCAATTGATATCGCAGGAATGGGCGGAACATCATGGCCACTAATAGAAGCAAAGCGAAATATCAATAAAGCAGGTGAAACGTTCAAACAATTTGGAATACCTACTCCTATCTCACTTATAGAAATAAAACAAACCGTGGAAATACCGATTATAGCCTCTGGTGGAATTAGAAACGGATTGCAAGCTGCAAAAGCACTTGCATTAGGCGCAGAAGTTATTGGAATAGCACTTCCATTACTTAAACCAGCTCATGAAAGTTCTGAAGCAGTCAAAAAATGGTTAGAGAATTTTATTTACGATTTGCGTGTCGCAATGTTTTCTGTAGGCGCAAAAAATGTTGAAGATCTTAGAAAAAAGCCAGTAATAATTACAGGTAAGACTCGCCAATGGCTTAAACAGCGTGGCGTGAAGTTAGATGAGTATGCTAAAAGATAAAACTGTAGAAATACACTATAGATTATGAAATTGTTATTACTATCAATAGGTTTCTTAATTTTATTATCACCCGCAGGTTTTGCGTTTTTTCAACCGATTCCTAAAATAAATTTGATAACAGACAAATGTTTAATAGAAAATAATACGCATATGTTTGTTATATCGGTATTAAATGAATACAGTATAATTGGTAAAAATTCTGATAA
>EAAG01000007.1:0-14276 GCA_026058435.1 Candidatus Aenigmatarchaeota archaeon
ATCTTCTTTTTTCTTAACAGATTTCTTTTTTACTTTCTTTTTTACAACTTCTTCAACTTTTTCAGCAGGAAGCTTACTTGCATCAATAATAGGTGGAAGTTTATTAACCATAATTTTAACACGAACTGAAACATTTCCAAGTCTTGGAGTAGCTACAGTTGTTCCTGTTCTTACAAGACGTTTACTTGTCTCACCACATTTTTTAAGATACCCTGCCATGAAACGTTCACGACGACCTCGAGCACCTGAAATCTTTCCTGAAAATACTATTTCACATCCTATTGCTCCAGATCGCATAATTCTTTCCAGTGCCTGGTTTCCAAGTTTCTTAAAATTAATATTATCATTTATACCAAAAGCAAGGTTTTGGGAAACTATAGTTGCATTAAGATCTGGATTTTCAATTTTCTGAACATCAATTTGTGGGTTCTTAATACCAAATTGCTCTATTATTTTATCAGTAATTTCCATTACTTTTGATCCATTACTTCCAATAACATAACCTGGTGACATAGTATGAATTATAATTCTTGTTCCAACAGGAGTACGTTGAAGTTCTATTTCTCCTATTTTTCCATCTTCAAACTCCTTTCTAATAAATTCCTCTATCTGCACCTTTTCTATATTTTTTTCAATAAACATTTTTTCTTTCATTCAAATCACTTTTTTTCTTCTTTAGGAACCTCTTCTTTCTTAGCTTCCTCTTTTTTAGCTTCCTCTTTTTTAGGCTCAATCTTTATTTCTTTAGCTTTTTCTCTTACAACTACTTCAACTTCTTTTTTCAAATCAATTTTTTCTTCTTTCTTAACAGGTTTCTTAGCAGTTTTTTCTTTAGCTACTTTCTCTTTTCCTTTTTGAATAAGCATAATTTCAACATTTGTCAATTTCATTGCAGTACCATAACCTGACTTTCGTCTTCGTCTTCGTCTATTAACACCATGTGTTGCACCAGCATGAACAAATAATTTATCCATTTCAAGACCCATGAACTCAGCATTTTTTTCACATGAGCCAAGTAATTCCAATATTGCTGTAGTTGCGTTTGTATAATATTTTCCTTTTAATGAACGTTTCTCAGATATAACATCTTCAAGTAACCGTCTTGCTACAGTTAATTTCTTATTGTTTATAGCTCTGCAAATAATTATTGAATTTTTCGTACTAACGCCTAAGTTATCTCCATATGCTTTCGCATGTTCTTGCTCTGGTTTAAACGTATATGTCATTCAATCACCTTACTTCAATGGTACGAACTTTGAGGAACGTGTAGCACCAAATCCTGGTGAACTATGTGATACCTTTCCTCTTGTTTGTGAATATTCTCCTAAATAATGTCCCAACATTTCAACAGTTGGAATAAACTTCACAAATTCTTTACCATTATAAATTGCAAATTCTAATTCAATCATTTCTGGAATAATTGGCATATCTCTACAGTGAGTTCTTATTGGTTTTGAACCATCTTTCCATGCACGAACATCTGAAAGAAGTTTCTTTTGTTTATCATTGAAACCTCTTGTAATGCTTCGTCTCTGTCTTGCATTAACTAATTTAACAAACTCTTCCATAGGCATTGCCTTTAATTCTTTCAAAGTTTTACCTTTCCATGTTAATTCAGCCATCATAATCACTTCTTCTTTTTCTTTCTACCTCTACCCATTGAGCTAGCTCCTACACTTCCAACTTTTTGTCCAGGTGGAGCATCTTTTCTCACAGTTTTATGTTTACCAGGGGTTGCTGAACCACCAAATGGATGATCTACAGCATTCATCGAAACTCCTTTTACACGAGGATAAATCTTTCCACGAGATTTCATTTTATGGAATTTAGTTCCAGCTTTTGCAAATGGTTTACTTAGTATTCCATCACCAGCAACTTTACCAATAGTAGCTCTACATATTGCTGAAAGAGTTTTAACTCTTTTTGAAGCTAATTGAACATCACAAGTTTTTTCTCCTTTTCTCACAACTATTGCAGAAGATCCTGCTGTTCTACAAAATCGTCCACCATCACCTGGATATCTTTCTATATTAAAAATAGTATTTCCTTCTGATATTTTTCCAAGAGGTAAAACATTTCCTAAACTTACTTTACTATCATCATCTGTAAACAGTATAGTTGAATCTGTTGACATTCCTGAAGGAGCAAGCATCAAATGAACATTACCATCAATTTTCACTTTCAAAACCGGTGCACCTCTTCCAGGAGCATTAAAAATATCAACAACCTTTCCTTCTGCTTTATCACCATGATTTACTTTGTATGAAATCTTACCAGGATATCTATGACTAGGAGTCCTGTAAGTAAGTGATCCTTTTCCTCTTTTTTGTTGTCTTAGTGGTTTTCCCATTTAATCACCTTATAGCATTCCAAGACGCATTGCAATATCGCCTGCTGCGCCATCTTCTTTAAATTTTACAATTGCTTTTTTTCGACCTTTCTGGTCATTAAGCACATTAACATTAACAACTTCAGTTTGGAAAGCTGATTCAACTGAGTTTTTTATTGTACGTTTATTTGATTCTCTATAAACTATGAATGAAAGTTTGTTTTCTATTTCTATATTCTGTATTGCTTTTTCTGTCATCAATACAAACCGTATAATTTTGAATGGATCATCTACTTTTGCAAATGATTTTTTCTTCTCTTTCTTTTTTTTCTTTTCAATTTTTTTTGCAGCCATCATAATCACTTTCCAAATCTTTTATCTAATTCTTTCAAAGCATCTTCTGTAATAACTGTTAACCGTCCCGCAAAAGCTCCAGGTGCAAGCAATAATGCATTTGCATCTTTTGCAGTTACAACATCAACTCCTTGAATATTTCTTGCAGCTTTAATCAAGTTACAATTTTTTGAAGCAATAATAACTGGTCCTTTCTTAACTTTGTATTTTCTTCCACGCATTTTTCCTTTACCAGCACGAACTTTTCTCTTTCCGCATCTTGCAAGTTCTTTTGAAAGCCCAGCGTTCTCAAGACTAGCAAAAACTTCTTTAGTTTTTGAAATACTTTCAAATCCATTTTCAAATATCATAGGAGAAACATCTGTTCTATGTCCTTTTGCTTTTACAACATCAATATTTGCACTTGCAGCTAAAGCACTTCTTACAGCAAGTTTTTTCTCTTTCTTATTAATTAATTCAGTCCAATTTTTCTCAATACTAGGTGCATGAGATTTTCTTCCTTTTCTTGCTTGAGGAGCATTTCTTGCAGTCATACTCATGTATCCAACAACACCATGGATACGTGTAAGTCTAGCAGTTTCTTTATTCATCATCGTATATCTATAATGTCTTGCACCATGATAGTGAGCTGAAGATCTATTACCAGCAAAGTAACTTGGTCCATATGGTTGTCTTAATTTACTCATAATTGAAAGAAAAGCTCTTTGAATAACATCAGGTAAAATTCGTGTACCAAACACTTTAGGTAGTTCTACTTCACCTTTCTCATTTCCCTTAGCATCATAAAGTTTAGTTTTCATTTTTAATCACCCTGTTGTGACTCCAGTGAAATGTCTTTAATTTCAACTGGCTCACTTTTTGAGTTTCGTAAAGCTTTTCTCAAAAATATAACTCTTTTCTTAATTCCTGGCACAGAACCTTCAATCAATACATATTTGTTCTTAACCAAACCATATCTAACAAATCCACCATTAGGATTTACTTTTTTTGAATCATCACCAATAGCAACTAATCTCTTATTTAATTCAACTCTATTGAAAAATCCATATTGTCCTGCAGCTGGTGTTCTCCAATCCATCTTTGCAGGAGTTTCAGAACCAGTACAACCAACGTGCCTATGATGTTGCTCATTTTTACGACCCTGAATCTTAATACCAAATCTCTTTACAGGTCCAGTAAATCCAAATCCCTTTGTTACACCAGCAGCATCAACATAATCACCAGGTTTGAAAACATCTTCTACATTTAGTTCCTTACCAATCAAACCTTCAGCATATTTTATTGCAGCTTCCTTTTCACCGCAAACATCTAATTCTAATATATCAGCTTTTTTCTTTTTCATACCACTTTCAGTAGGTTGAGTACATACAATTATACGAACAAAAGCAGTTTCATTCTTTTTTTCATCAGAAATTGCCTTTTTTGAAGGAATAATATTTTTTATTGCCTTAGGAACAGAAGCTGACCATTTTTCACCCAAAACAGTCATATCGAATTTTTTATCACCAATAGATGTTGCATAAGAATAATAACGCACACCACAAACAAAAAGAGAAGGAGCATCCAAAACCGTCACAGCTTTAGAAACAAGCTTACCTTTTGTGTATTTTATAGAAGTATCATTATATGTAATTTGTGTCATACCTGCCTTAAAACAAGCAAAACCATCAATTCTAGGCTCTTTTTCTGCTTTTCTATTTCTAGGATTAGAAACTATATTGTGAACTAACTTATTTGCCCTTTTTCTCGTATATCCAGTTGAACCTCTTCGAGGTCGTCTTTGTCTTGGCATAATTTCACCTTATAATCTCATCTATAACTCAAAGTTTACCTATGATTAACTAATTACACGTAGAAATTTGTGCGTCCGAGTTCATGAGAGTGATAGATAATTGAACATAATGCATTTAAAGGTACAATTCGATATATATCTACCTATAAGTTGACAGTAATAAAGAGAACCGCTGGTTTGCGGTTCTCTTGAAAGGAAGATGTTACTCTTCAGGTGTGTCATCTGCAACATCTGCCGCCGGCTCTTCAGCTGCCGGAGCATCCGGAGCCAGAAAGTATAGTCATGGTAACAGAACCTTCCTTGCCAAGCAACGACCGTCTTGAATAAGATGATGTTGCCTGCTGCTTATAGAGAAACCCCAACAGTTGGCTGACAAGAAATCCAAGAACACCGCCTGATGCCAACGCAATCAGCAACGACTGAGTAGGAGATGCATCATAACATTTTGCAATAGCACCTCCTGCACCAAATGCCGTGCCGAAAGCACAAATGACTTTGAGACTGAACCAGTGGCCAAAACCACCCCCACCATCCACTTCAGCGTCGCCATCGATATCAGCGTCAACATCAAGGTCCATATCGAAATCAGCATCAATCTCGACATCGGCATCAGCATCACCTCCAAGCACAAGTGTCAGAAGCATGATGCCTCCAAAGAACACCGCAAAACAAATGTACACGATTAACGACATGGCAACCTCCTTTCCAGTTTCCATGGAAAAATGTTACACCCTCATTCCACATTCCTCGTTGTGACACTTTCTGTCAGAAAACGAAACCTCTTTGCCTACGATAACGCAGTGAAATTTTCCCTCCTTGGGCTTGCGCTCTTCATCCAGGTTCGTGATCTTCTTGCGACTCGGGCAACTCTTCCTTGCCATCGTTCCCTCCTCTTGTAGAAACAAGGGAATCCACTGAGGGTTCCCATTACTGTCAGTTACGCAAACGGAAACTTCTGGCCAGTCAGCTTCTCGTACGCATCAGCATACCTCGCACGAGTCTGCCCAACGACATCATCAGGCAACTCAGGTCCTGGTGGAGTCTTGTCCCACTCCCCATCATCACAGCGTGCCTGCAACCAATCGCGAAGAGGTTGCTTGTCAAACGAAGGCTGAACAAGCCCAGGCTTATAGACATCGGCTGGCCAGAACCGACTCGAGTCAGGTGTCAGAACTTCATCGATGAGCATGAGTTCACCGCTGGCATCAAATCCAAACTCAAACTTGGTGTCAGCAATGATTATGCCACGCTCAAGAGCATAATCAGCAGCTTCCTGATAGAGCTGAATGGAAATGTCCCTCAACATCCCAGCATGACCCGGGCCAATCAGATCAACAACACCTGCAAAGTCCATGGCCTCATCATGCCCTGACTCAGCCTTTGTGGTCGGTGTGAAAATCGGCACCGGCAACTGTTCACATTCCCGGAGCCCAGCAGGAAGTCCAATACCACAAACCGTGCGGTCCTCCGTGTAGCTTTTCCAGCCACTGCCAGTGATATAGCCACGAACCACACACTCAACCGGAATGACCTCAGTTGCCTTGCAACAAAGCATTGTCCTTCCATGGAATTCCTCGCCATGGAATTCCGGCGGCATATCTCTCCGTGCAGTAGAAATCATATGGTTTTGAACAACTGCACCCAGTTGGTTAAACCAGAAATCACTGAGCAAATTCAACACCTGCCCCTTGTTCGGAATGCCGTTTTGCATCACCACATCATACGCACTAATGCGGTCAGTGGTAACCACCACCAAATACCCGTCCCCGAGATCAAATACCTCACGAACCTTGCCGGTCTTCTGAGGAAGATTGACATCCAGCACACCCATCACTACCTTTGCCATTTCCAAATCCCTTTCCGCGTCTAAAGACGCACTTAGTAATGTTCCAACCCAACAATTGGGAAGAAATCAAGCTTCTCGGATGAGAACGTGCACATTGTCGTCATATCGTGAGACGATGTGCAAAATACCATATGCGATTACAGCTGGCAGCCAAAAAACAGCAACAACCACCAACTGGAATTTGTGTTGGTTGCCACGAGAACTTGCGTACATCTCCACAAAAAAAACAAAGAACACGAACCCGATGAGCAGATAGATTGATGGAAAAACTATCTGGGCCCAGAGTTCCCCAGGAAAAGCGCCGAATACGAAAATGACAAATGCAAGCAATCCTGCGTAAATCGGCAGGTCCATATACCACGGCGATTTCTTCTCCAATTTCACACCTCCGTTATTCTTAGAAGCTTGTTGTTTTCCCCATTGAACTAACAGTTCGTGTACCTCAGCTTTTTCCAGCTGAGTAGGTTCTGGCTGGTTTCCCTTGAGCCTAACCCATAACAGGGTTACACCAACAGTGGCAGCAATCATCCACTTGAAACCAATGAGAAGCCCAAGACCAACCCACATAGATAGACCAATGAGAACAACACCCCAAAACAACCAGTACATCTTGTTCATTTATCGTCCCTCCTCTTTGAGTCAAACAAGCAACGAAGTATGCTCTCAAGCCAACCACCATCCTGATCAACAACAGCGTCCAGCAGGAAAAGAATAAGAGCAAAACCACCAAATACCACAATCGGGAACAACTTTTCCCAGATAGTCATAGTTTCCCACACAGTCATGGCTTTCCCTCCTTATAGTTTGACAAATCTAAACACGCGGAACAGCTGAAACCATTCCGCGCGCATTGTTCAGAGTGATTTCTCACTCGTGGCCAGAACCATCGTCATCAGCGCTCTCTCCAGGAACGCTTTCATCCACCTTTGGAATCGGATCCATTGAACTCAACATAGCGATGACATGCTCCACGTTTGCGTTCTTGTCACCCATGGATGCAAAGAGCGCAGCAACATCTTGAAGCCGAATCTGAATCTCCGGGTCATTGTCAAACATCGGGTCGCCTTCTTTGACGCCCAGTTCATTCAACAATGACTTGAGTTCAGTCTGATTTTTCTCAAGACGTTGCTCATTTGCTGCATCATGTTCAGATCCAACTGACACAGCATACGAGAAGACAGAACGAGAAATGGAAATAGTTAAGGCCATAAGAGGATCACGGCCTTCAGCTTCTGGTTTTCCAAACTCATTTAGCAACCATTGGTTGAACTCTTCTGGAGAAACGTCCAAGATACTTTTAAGTTTCTTGATTCTCACAAGAAAAGTTTCTTTGGCTGGACCATCTTCCATTGCCGAATAATCATCACAAATCAGACTGTAATGATCACGAGCCATTGCATAGATGATCGAACTCAAACGAATGAAAATACAATCAGGGTGGTTGAGTATTTCAGGCTCACCTGAAACCTCCTCACCCGCAAAAATCTTCAGCATGTAAGCATTCATCTCTGCGTCATCCACTCGTGCTTTTTCGATGAGTGAAATTTCATGCTTGAGCTTCCGAACTCGAGAAATCTTCTTGATCCTGGGTGTGACAACAATGAGTTTTCCACCCTCACACCTACCACAAGGACACCTCACAATTCGCGTAACACCCTTGCCACTGTCGTCGTCTTCAGGATTTGCATCCTGAGAAAAGGAATTGCCAAGGATGGCTGACAACAAAGGGTTCTTCTCACCGAATTCAACCAAACCATCCAAGGAACCCAGACCAGGCAAATCAAGACCAGCAAACATCTTACGAAGAGCCTCATGCATTACAACACCCTCCAAAAAGAGAACTAAAGAAACAACCCAGTAAATTACGCTTTCAAGCGCAAAAGACACGTTTTTACGAGAATAACTGTATTGAACATTACTACATCTAAGTACAAGAAAAGTACCTGTAATGCCCATTAGAGCATGATTTCACACAAATTTTTTCAAATTCATGCAAATATGTCAAAATGACATATTTTACGATTCGGTATAATGTGTTAGAAATTAACTCAATTTTGAAGATTTTAAAGGGTTTTAAATTCGAATCGACAACCCCAAAAATAGCCAAAATACGTCAAAATGGCTAGGTATGGACTCTGAGGGATTCGAACCCCCAGCCTCTTGCATGCCATGCAAGCGATCTACCGTTGATCTAAGAGCCCTTTTTATTAAAGCGCCACAATTAAACATATAAAAGTGATATTATAAACATTAGAAATCAAGCTCGGGTAGCTTAGTCTGGTTAGAGCGCCACGCTGATAACGTGGAGGTCGTGAGTTCAAATCTCATCTCGAGCATTATTCTTTATATCCGCCTTCTAGATTACGCAGGATTATATCCACGATTTCATCAGGAGTCTTATCAGAAGTATCTATAACATTATCCGCATTTTTCTCCTGAGCAAAGAAATCAAAACCATAAACATCCTTGAATACCTTACGTTCTATTCTCTCTTTTTCCTCTAAGTTCTTAGCAGACTGACTAGAATTAGTCTTATCTCTTTTAGAATATCTTTGAGCACGAACTTCTGGCAAAGCTTTAAGCCAAACACGTAAATCTGCTTTATCACCAACCATTCGTATTGCTATTTTACCCTCAATAACTATATCGCCTTTATCAGCAAGAGAAATAACAAGATTATCAATTCCATGATGAAAATCAGAAGAACTTCCTTTTTTAGTTTTCATAAGCTTCAACGCTCTTTCAGTCTCTTTTTTAGCTGTTTTTTCATGGTCTTTGAAATGTTTACCAACTGAAAAGAACTTTAGTTTCAATTTTTTAGCAAGTAATCTACCAACAGTACTATTACCAGAACCAGGCATTCCAGAAATGACAATTACACTCATACTATCTTATAGAATAAGAACTATAAAAATAAGAATATCATGCAGTGACATATTTTATATAAAACATGATTTTTGCTCTGAAAAGAAGGAATACTACTGCAATAACAGCAATTATAATGAAAAGCAATATTAATCCCATTCCATCGTCTCCTGGTTCAACAGGATCAACAGGGTCATCTGGATCAACAGGATCAGAAGTACAATCTCCCGCATCAAAATTACATGCAACATTATTACAAACAGAATCACAAGTTCCATCATCTAGATAACTGTTTGGACAACCAGGAGCACATAAGGTTGTATCAGTATCATCGTCGTCATCGTCGTCATCATCATCTGTATCATTAACAGTATCATCTGGGTCATCATCAGTGTCATCTGGAGGAACGCTCTGAACAGTTGGAAGAGTAAATGTATGTGGGTCGCCAATATCATCAAGAGATACATTAGCATACTGATCAACAGAATATGTTATAGTAATAGTCTGGTTTGGTTGTATTTTATCATACAAGAACATAAATTCTGGGTCATTTAACACTATTCGCTTAATTCCAGTTGAACCTGTAGTTACTTTATTGCTATGAGTTGCATATTCTTTAGGAAGTGCATCAAATACAAAAAAGTTCGTATAATCACTTGTTCCTTTATTTCTAAGCGATAAAGTTATTTTAGAAACACCTGCTGATGTAATATCAAGAACTCTAGTATATTCTATTTTATTTTGCATACTAGTTGAACTTGAAATAGCATCAGTTATTGAAGAATTGGAAAGCGTAATATGAAGCATTGTACTCATATGAGTTCTCAAAGCATTAACTTTTTGAGTAACTGAAGTTGAATTATGAGAAAGGTTATTCATTTCTTTTTGATTAATCGGTTGTCTACATGGAAGCCAATTAAGAGGCATATCAGAACGACAAACTACAACATCATTATCAGTAACCTCATCGTTAACAAACACATCAACATCCAGAGAAATATTAAAATTAGTAGGTGTTGTTCCTGAATCACTTACATTAAATGCTACAGTAAATGGAGATGAAACAAATGTACCTGCCATTCTTGAAAAAGGAGCATCAGGATCTGTAAGATTTCCTGATATTTTTGCAAAACTACGTTCACCACCACTCCACACAGCAGTAGCTTCAACACCATAAGTATTATTAAACAAATATTCACAAGTAGCTTCAATATTAGCAAGACACACGCCAGTACCTAAAACATTAAGATATTTGTACATGACTTTGTTAAAACCATCATTATTATCAAGCCATGTTAAGTGGAATCCATCTACAGTAGAATCAATAGCAATATCACCATTTGCTTCTGCACCAGTAATTGACCCAGATTTAATTTCAGTAGTAGATTCATCTATTAGTTTATATGACAATTTACCAGTAGAAGCCCATCTCCATGCAATCATAGTAAGATTATCTACAACCGCTACAGTTGCATCAGAACCTTGTGTATCTAATTCCACTTCATTGCCTTTGTATGAATAAAATACTCCACTTGAATTGCTCCAAGTAATTAAAATACTCTCATTCAACATTGCAAATGATTGACGACTAAATTCCCTTCTATGATTGAATTCAGTAATAGTAGCTAAATCTGAAGTATCTGCAATACGTACATTAGACCAATTAAAGACATTACCAAATTCTGAAGTAATTATAGCATTGATATGAGTACCATCAAAATATATTCCAGATAAATTAAACACGGAAATTGAACTATATTCAAGAACCCCACTATATTGTTCACCATCATCTGTTAACTTTGTATAATATAGTCCATTTTTACCATCTTTTTTCTCAATCCAGAAAATATAACCAGCATTACCAACAGTTTCAACAATAACATCAGTAACATTTGAAGAAAAATCTACGTAATTATGTTGTTCATCACCAAAGCTTTCTGAAGTACAATCAAGCCAAGCTGAATTAGCTGGTTCAGTATTACAAATAGAAGAAGTATCTTGAGGACCAACATATAGATGAGAAGCTAAAGACACAAAAGATTCTTCACCTGGAATAGATAAAACATATGAATGGACAAGTGGATTATCAGTACTATCTAAGCCAAACAATCCCCAAGTATCATCAGTCTTATTTCCAATAAAATCAAGTCTATCTCCACCCAACTGTTCAGTATTTGTATCAATAGTGTATGTATCATCACCATTATCAGTACATGTAGCACTCAAATTAATATAACAATAGATTGAAGCATCATCAGATATCAATACATCACTCGTAATTGAATTTTTTGATGCCAATGACGCAAAATGAGTTCTATAGTTTCCATCACCATTTGCTTGTTCGAAAATAATATCACTACCAGAAAAATAAGGGTTTCTCATATCCCCAAGATCCACAGTATCTCCATCTTTTACACCCTGAACATATTGTGCGCTTTGCATACTCCCATCATTAATATTCCAAACTAAAACACCATTAGTACCAATACCAGAAACAGCTAAATTAGTAGGTTTATTATTGGCAGTAGTTACTTCTATTGTATCAGACCAATCAAAATAATAACCATTCTCATATGTAGCCATTCCTGTAATCAAATTTTCTTCAGTTACAAATCCTGTAGGAGTAGTTGGGAATAGAGTAAAAAAGCTATAAACTATTACTAACATCACTAAAACTACTAAAAATCCCTTTGCCATGTTACTATTAAAAAACAAGGGATATATATTGTTGTTTACAGACAATAATAACTTAGTAAATGTGTAATTACTATAGATATTACTGAATTAGGATGATAATCATGGAAACTAAAGACAAATTACCAAAAAGATGGGAAAAAGAGATGGAAATTCCTTTGTATGAAGTATGGCAAGAAAAACAACTATTCCAATTCAATCGAGACAATGTTATGTCTGGAAAAAAAGAGCTATTTAGTATTGATACTCCTCCGCCATATCTAAACCGACCTGTACATGTTGGACAAACTACTACATACGTACTAATGGACTTTTTCGCTCGTTTCAATCGTATGATAGGAAAAGAAGTATTATTTCCATTAGGATTAGATAGAAATGGATTACCAATTGAAATGTCAGTTGAAAAAGATTATAACATTCAAATGTGCGATGTAACAAGAAAAGAATTCATAAGAATGTGCAAAGAAATGTTAGAAAAGTTCAGTATGGAATCAGTTTCATCTTTCTTGCGTTCAGGTATTTCATTTAACTCATGGGATGTTGGAAAAAATATAGGAGATGTATATCAAACAGACTCACCAGAATACAGAGCCTTAACACAAGCAACTTTCATTGATATGTGGAATAAGGGACTTATACATGAAGATGAAAGAATCAATAATTTTTGCCCTGGGTGTGGAACAACTATCGCAGATGCAGAAATAGAGTACGCAGAATTGCCAACAATGTTCAATGATATTATTTTCAAAGTTAAAGAAACTGGGGAAGACTTGATTATAACAACAACCAGACCAGAATTAGTATGCACATGTGGAATGGTTATCTACAATCCTGAAGATGATAGATATCAACATTTGAAAGGGAAAACAGCTATATCACCAATATTTAATAAAGAAATTCCTATCAAACCACATCCAATGGCTGATATTGAAAAAGGTACTGGATTAGTAATGATGTGTTCTGCAGGTGATACTCATGATATACAATTCTTTAGAGAAGAAAAACTAAAACCAGTAATAGCAATTGATATTGATGGAAAAATGAACAAACACGCTGGCTTCTTAGAAGGATTACTAGTTAAAGATGCCAGACAAAAAATAATTGATACATTAAAAGAAAAAGAATTACTTGTAAAACAAGTTCCAACTAATCATAAAACTCCAGTTTGTGAAAGAAGTAAAGATCCAATAGAATTCATATCAATGAAAGAATATTATGTTAAACAAATGGACTACAAACCTAAAATGAATAAAATTGCAAAAGAACTAAATATATTTGATCCTAAATCAAAACAAATTTTATTAGACTGGATTAAAGCAGTTAACATTGATTGGCCAATTTCTCGTCGTCGTGTTTACGCAACTGAAATTCCATTATGGTATTGTAAAAAATGTAATGAACCAATTTTAGGAGAAAAAGGTAAATATGTTCAACCTTGGGATGAGCCACCACCAATTGAAAAATGTCCTAAGTGCAGTAGCACAGAATTTAAAGGAGAAACAAGAGTATTAGATACTTGGTTTGATTCTTCAATATCTCCGTTGTATATTCTTGGATATGAAAAAGATGATGAATTCTTCCAAAAAGCTGCACCATGTACTGTAAGACCACAAGGAAAAGAAATTGTACGAACATGGTTATACTATACTTTACTAAAATGTCATATGTTAACAGACAAAACAATATTCAAAGATGTTTGGATTAATTATCATATTGTCGATAACAAAGGAAAGAAAATGTCTAAGAGTAAAGGAAATGTTATTGATCCTAAAGAAATACTTGATAAATTCGGTGCAGAACCTTTTAGATTATGGGCTGCAATAGAAGGAAATCTTACAAAAACTGATTTTAGATGCTCATTTGATAGAATAGAAGGAGCTACAAAAACTTTAACAAAACTATGGAATGTGGCAAGATTCATTGAAATGTTTCCAGAAAATGAAAAATCAATAAACTTTGACACTAAAGAATTACAAGAACTTGATAAATGGATTATTCATGAAATAAACACTTTAGCAAAAGATGCTAAAAGAAGATATGAAAAATACGATTTCCATAATCCAGCAATAAAAATGAAACACTTCCTATGGGAAACTTTTGCATCACATTATATTGAATTAGTAAAAAATAGAGCTTATAATTCATCTGAATTATTTAATGAACAAGAACAAAATAGTGCTATCTACACTCTAAATTATTGTTTAGATATTATGCTAAAAGTTCTATCTCCAATAATTCCTTTCATAACATACACAATATACAATAAAATGTATGGAAAAGACATTCAATTTGAAAAATTCCCTGAATTCCAAGATATATCTGAAAAAATTAAAAAACAAAAAATACCGTTTTCAACATCAAAATTAGAAGAACTTAATAGTAAAGTATGGAAATTC
>EAAG01000008.1:0-14263 GCA_026058435.1 Candidatus Aenigmatarchaeota archaeon
TTTTTCTTCTTCAGTTAGTTGTCTGAATCTAAATTTTTCTTTAGGAATCTTTATCATATCAAGATAGAATTGTTGTATCTTAGCCATGTGATAAACATAGAATTCTGGCAAGTTTAACTCAGTAAGAATTTGCGAACATGTCAATTCCTTGTCTTCTCCTTTTTCAGTATGAATATTTATTGTAATATCTTTTACTTCACTGAACTGCGGATGTTTTTGAATATTGTCTGGATCAAAGAATATCTGCAATTCTGCTTGCGTAAATTCTCTTTGACGAATTAGAGAGTTTCTAGGAGATATTTCATTTCTATAAGCTTTTCCTATAACTGCTAATCCCATTGGTAGGCGTTTACGTAAAGATTCGAATTCTTCTTTAAAATTAACAAAAGCACTTTGTGCTGTTTCTGGTCTTAAGTAACCACGTGTCGTATGATCACCGGTTCCCATATCAACTGGAAACATCATATTGAGTATTCCTATTTCTTCTAGAGGTCCACCACATTTTCCACATTTAATATTATGATCTTTGATTATCTTATCCATTTCTTCTGGAGTATGTCCTTCAAAATTTTCCTTAAGAACATCTTCTAAAATATGGTCAGCTCTTTCAGTAGCGCCACATTTACTACATTTGATAATAGGATCGACAAAAGACTTTAAGTGACCTGAAGCTACAAACACATTTTCAGGCATTATGTTTGCACATTCAATTTCATAGTAATCATTACTTAATCCTATGAAATATTTTCTCCATAAATTCTGCCATTTGTTTTTTAGCAGAGTTCCTAAATGAGCATAATCATATAATCCTGCTACACTTCCATATATGCTAGAAGATTGCCAAAAGAATCCTCTTCTCTTAGCTATATCTTCGATTTTTTTTGAAAACTCATTAATTTTATCATCTGTCATAGTCATTACTTAATTTAACAAGCTTTTAAAATATTCATATGATTTTGAAAATCAAGCATATAAAATCGCGTATATAGCCTTATAAAAATTCTGTCTAAGAATGTGTTATTATTCAAGGTGTTTCAAATGACTAGAAAACATGTGATTACAAAAGAAGGGCAGCAGTATTTAGAACAAGGTATGCCTGAGAATAAGTTAGTTAATATTTTAGGTCCAGAAACCCCTGTTAAAGAAGCTAAAGCCCTTGCTGAAAAAAATGGGATTAACTTTGGTGTTGCTTTACAATGGATGAAACAAAATAACTGGGTTGAGATGGAAAAGGGTGTTTTATTTGTTAGAAAAAAACCTAAACAAGACAAACTAAAAGATGCTTTGCAAGCTTTAGATAAAGGAAAAGCTGTTGATGCTACTATACTTACTATTCTTCTTAGGAGAAAGCTTGTTGAGGAAATTAAGGATGACCACTCTTCTAAAGCAAAGCAAATATTAGAACAGGGTAAGGAATTAACTAATATTGATCCTAGTTTAATCAAAACTGGGTTATGGAAAAATGCTACTCTGAAACCATATAATGTCACAGCTACTGGTAAGCGTATATATCCTGGTAAAAAACATCCTTATCGCGCTTTCTTAGAAGACACTAAGTTAAAATTAGTGGAAATGGGTTTTCAAGAAATGACTGGTCCTAATATTGAAATGGAGTTTTGGAATTTCGATGCATTATATCAGGCACAGAACCATCCTTCGAGAGATTGGACTGAAACTTACAGAATGTTTTATCCTAAGATTGGAAATGTTGTGAATGAGAAAATGGAAAAAATAATTGATAATGTTGCTAAGACACATGAAAATGGTGGTAAAAGTGGAAGTACTGGTTGGAAATATAAATGGGAAAGAGCACAAGCAATGCAATTAATGCCTCGTGCACATGATACTGCTATATCTCCTAGATATCTTTCAGAAATATCTGGTGAAATAGAAATCCCTGGTAAATATTTCAGTCTTGTTCGATGTTATAGGCCAGATGTTATTGATGCTACTCATGGGGTCGAGTTTAATCAATTTGGTGGAATTATAGTTGATAAAAATCTTTCATTTCGAGATTTGTTAGGATTACTAAAGGATGCGGTTATGGAAATATCTGATGCAGAAGATGTTAAGTTCTATCCTGATTATTATCCATTTACGGAACCTTCTGTACAGATTTCAGCAAAGCATCCTGAACTTGGGTGGGTTGAGCTTGCAGGTGCTGGTATATTTAGGGAAGAAGTAACAAAACCTCTTGGGATAGATGAAACTGTTCTTGCATGGGGTTTTGGAATTGATAGATTAGCTATGTTTAAATTAGGAATTACAGATATTCGTGATTTATTTAGTAGAGATTTAGCGTTGCTTCGCAACAGTAAGGTGATTTAATGCCAACATTAGAAATTTCGTTGAAAGATTTGGAGAAATTAGCAGGTAAAGGATTCAATACTACAGAAGAATTAGAAGAAGCGTTGATGTTTGCTAAAGCTGAGTTAGACCAAGGTGCTATAGAAGAAGGAGATGACTTGAAACTTGATTCTAAAGATACGAATAGACCTGATTTATGGAGTACAGAAGGCGTAGCTAGAGAAGTTGCTGGTAGATTATCAGGACAAAAAGGCTGTCCTAATTATGAAGTTTCTAAAGGAGATTTAGTTGTTAATGTTGATGGTGGTTCTCAAATTAAAAAAGTTCGTCCATTTACTGTATGCGCAGTTGTCAAAGGATTAGATATAACAAATGAAGTTATTCTGCAAATGATACAATTACAAGAAAAAATTGCTGTTACATTTGGTCGAAATAGAAAAGAAGTTGCTATTGGTGTTTATGATTATAATAAAATCAAGTCTCCTATTACATACAAAACATTCAAACCAACTGAATTAAAATTTAAGCCGTTAGGTGATGATGAAACAAGTTATGAAGAAATGACATTAGCTGACATTATTGAGAAACATCCTAAAGGAAAAGAGTTCAAACATTTGCTAGAAGGTGAATCAGAATATCCAATTTTTATTGATGCAGATAATCAAGTATTGTCAATGCCTCCTATAATTAATTCAGATTACACAGGCAAAGTTACTTCAGAAACTAAAGATGTATTTATAGAATGTTCTGGATTTGAATTGCGTTTCCTTATACCGGCTTTGAATACTATTGTTGCTGCTTTAGCTGATCGTGGGGGTAAAGTAGAATCTGTTATAACAAATTATCCTGATAAATATGGTGAAGTTAATGCAGAAATTAATATGAATCCTAAAGAAACTTCTGTTTCTCTGAAAAAAATGAAAAAGCTAATTGGTATTGATATTGCAGATAATGAGATAATTGAATTATTAGAACAAGCTAGATACAATGTTCAGCAAGATGGTGATGAACTTAATTTACAATATCCTTGCTATCGACAGGATATTATGCATTGGAGAGATGTTTTTGAAGATGTTATGATATCATATGGGTATAACAAAATAGAACCTAAAATGAAAAAGATGGCTACTAAAGGTTCTTTGATTGAAAAAAATGTTTTTGTTGATAAATTGTCAGAAGTTCTTGCTGGAATGGGGATGCAAGAAGTGTTATCATATAATTTGACAAATAAAGAGGATTTGTTTGAAAAAATGCGTTTACCTGTTCCTGATAAAGAAGTTGCAGAAATAGAAAATGTTGTTTCCAAGAATTGGTCAGTATTTAGATCATGGTTACTTCCTTCAGTAATGGAATTCTTGTCTAAAAATAAACATAACGAATATCCACAAGAGGTGTTTGAAATTGGTGATGTGATTGTTATAGATGAAAAATCTGAAACTAAAACTCGCGATGTTAGAAAACTGGCTATAGCTTTGACAAATAGTGTTGTAAATTATGAACAAATCGCGTCTCAATTAAATGCATTGCTTTCTAGTATTGGTGTAGAGTATAAACTCGATGTAATTGACTATGTTTCATTTATCAATGGAAGAGTAGCTTCAATTAATCTTAAAGATGGTGAAAAATATGTTACTGCTGGAATTATGGGAGAAATCCATCCGCAAGTTCTGAATAATTGGCAAATAGAAACTCCTGTTCTCGCATTAGAATTGGATTTAGATGTTTTATTTAAGCTTATTTCTAAATAATAACCTAAGTGGTTGTATGGTTTTGAAGGTTGGAATGAAAACATGGTCTGGAAATGGGATAAAACGAATTAGTTCTTCTGCAAAGATAGGCGACTTTATAGAGGTAATGATTGAACCTGATGTAGATTATACATATTTGAAAAAAATCAAAACAAAATTTGTTATTCATTGCGGACATATGTATTTTGGATTTAATCCTCCAGGTAAAGAACGATGGGATGAATGTAAACGCATTCTTCAAAAAGCTCAAGAAGCTGCTGATTTTCTTAATGCTAAAAAAATTATTGTTCACTTTGGTTTAATTGAAAATGATGAGCAAGCTAAGGATGGTGTTAAAAATGCTCTTGAATTTTTCAAAGATTTCAAAGATAAGAGAATTATATTGGAGAATTCTAGCAAAGTCTATATGTATAATGGAAAACCTGCACTTATGACAGATACTCCAAAAGATATGAAAGTAATTCTTGAAAAAACTGGATATGGTTTTTGTCTTGACTTAGCACACGCATGGGTTGTTGCTTATAATCTTGGTAAAGATCCAAAGCAAATGATCAAAGACTTTTTGAAACTTAAACCAAAACATTTTCATGTGCTAGATTCAACTAAAGAAAAGAAAGATGATCATATTGGTCTTGGTGATGGTATTTTAGATATTGAGTTCTTCAGAGACGTGTTGAAAGAATATTCTAAAAAACATGAAGTCATGATAAGTTTAGAAACTCCGTATAATTCACAGAAAAATAAGAAAGAAATTGAATTTATGAAATCGATCAAATAACTTCATAAAGGGCAATAATTCCTGGTCCAATATCGTTAATTTTTATTTTATCTCCTACTGAAAGACCTGGAAGTGTTTTTTCATTTTCCTTTGATATAGGAAGATAATATATAAAATATCCTTCGTCTATTTGAATTATTTTGGATAAATGGTTACTATAAGCTACTCCAATATCGTCCCCACCTTCTATTGAAGTTGTAGTTGGTTGATCAAGAATTGGGTCTCTTAAAAGTTTTGCAGGCTGTGCACTATAAGCCATACGATATTTTATTTCATCTCCAACATTTACTGTGTCAGGAATTCTGCCATTAGAATCAATGTTATCAATTCTTATTGTAATTTTATCTATTGGATATGATACTCCGGAACATCTTCCGGCACAATTGTCTTCATCTGGATCTATTTCTAGAGAAATAACAGTAGCTTCTATATCAATAGTTGTTGCTAGTGGCAGCCTATCTTCTCGGGTTTCAGTAATATCTTTAGATTGGTCAGCGCAACCACTCACTAAAATAACTACCAATAATATACCTAAAACATAATAATATTTAGTTTTCATTTACTTCATCCCAAATAATCGCTTATACCATGGTGCTGATTCTTGTTCAAACATGCCTTGATCTAAATCAACAATACCTGCAGATATTCTCTGAAGTTCTTTTCCAGCTTTACTGTATGGTTTACTGAAAACTACAGGATTTTTCTTTTTCAAACTTAAATGAAATGCTTCATCTTCTGGAACTTGACCAATAATTTGTGCTGGATCCAACATGGTTTTCACATCTTTCATTGACATCTCATGTTTATGCCCTTTAACTCGATTAATTATTACCCCAGATACTTTTGTACCAACTTTTTGAGCAAGTTTTATTGCTTTCAATGCATCAGCTACTGTTGGCATTTCAGGGTTTGTAACTACAATCATTTCGTCTGCACTTTCTATTGCTGATAATGCTTCTCTACCTAATCCAGCTGCTACATCTACTAAAACAATATCAGCTAATCCTAACAAATCCAACATTGCTCCTGGAAGGTCTCTTGCATCTACTCCTCTTAAGTCATTTAGGGATATTCCTGCGGGTATAATTTTTAGACCGCTTTTGTGGTTGTAAATAGCCTGACTAATGTGTGCTTTTCCTTTTAGAACGTCGTGTAAAGTGGTTGGATATAGAGCAACACCAAAATGCATGCCTAAATTAGGAGTAGTAAGGTTTCCATCTAAAACAATAGTATCATAGCCCATATGAGCAAGGGACGCTCCTAAATTAGCTGTTATACTTGTTTTACCAGCTCCTCCTTTTCCAGAAGCTACAGCAATTATTCTAGTCATTTTAACACCTAATATTACGTCTACTGTATTTACCTTGTATTATAGAGTATATATTTATCGTATTTAATGGTTTAGGAGTGCCCCCGACGGGATTCGAACCCGCGACCCCCTGCTTAGAAGGCAGGTGCTCTATCCAAGCTGAGCTACGAAGGCATGGATATAATGTGTTTGATTATGTTTTAAAAACATTGATTTTTATAACAATTTTAGAAGGGAAGTATATGTCATCTATGCCTGGATTTATGGATATGAAAATGGTGGTACTACTTTTAGGATTACTTCTGGTGCTAGTCTTGCTGTAAAGCATATGATTGGTACCATCGCTTATTGAAGAATGAGGTGAATTTGATGGAAAGGGATGAGAATATATCTGTAATAAAGAAAGGGAAAACATGTGGAACATGTGTTAGTCGTTTTAGTAGTGGGTATTGTTCAATTGCAAATATACATGTACATGAAGACGATAAACCAGAGCAATATGGTTGTAGAGAACATTACAAAAGAAATGAAAAAGATTAAAACAATGGTAAAGAAGTGATTTCATGGAAAAAGTGAAAATGAAGGAAATAGAGGAAAAATGGCAGAAGAAGTGGTTAGAAGATAAAGTATTTGAAGCAGATGTCTCTTCTGACAAAAAATATATGGTTACATTTCCTTATCCTTACATTAATCTTAGTCCGCATGCTGGACATGCTTTTTCGTTCTTGAAATGTGATTTAATTGCAAGATACAAAAGAATGCAGGGGTTTAATGTACTATTTTCACAAGGATTCCATGCAACTGGTGAGCCGATTGTTGGTGCTGCTAAGCGTGTTGCTAGTAATGAAGAAACACAAATAGCTGCATTTAAGAAAATTGGTTTAAGTGATGATCAAATTAAGGAAATGGCAGATCCTTTGAATATTGTAACTTATTTCTTGAAAGAATGGGAAAAAGATCTGAAAGCTATTGGAGCTGCAATTGATTGGAGACGTACATTTTTTACTACAAAAATGAATGAAGGGTATAATAACTTCATTACATGGCAATATCATTTGCTTAAGAAAAAAGGATATGTTGCAAAAGGAACTCATCCAGTTATATGGTGTCCACACGACAAATCTCCAACAGGAAGCCATGATAGAAAAGAAGGAGAAAATGCAAATATAGTTGAATACCTTGTTTTGAAATTCAAAGTTGATTTAGATAATGATACTTATGTTCTACCTGCAGCTACATTAAGACCTGAAACTCTTTATGGTGTAGTAAATATGTGGGTTCGTCCTGATGCTGAATATGTGAAAGCTGAAGTTGATGGAGAAAAGTGGATAGCAAGTAAAGAATGCTTTGAAAAGTTAGCAGAACAACAACATGATGTTAAAGAAATTGGTACAATCAAAGGACAGGAATTAATTGGAAAGCGTATCATTAATCCTTTAACTCCAATAAATGCAATTGTTCTTCCAGCTGATTTTGTTAAGCTTGATAACGCAACTGGAATTGTTATGAGTGTTCCTACTCATGCGCCTTATGACTATGTTGCTTTGCGTGAACTTCAAGATGGAAAAAAAGAAGCGTTTGGAGTTGACTTGGAAGATATTCGTAAAATTAAACCTATTGTTTTGATAAAAACTGAGGGATTGAAAGAAAATCCTGCTAAAGCAATAGTAGATGATATGAAAATTAAAACCCAGGATGATAAAAAATTGGAAACTGCTACTAAGATGGTTTATAGAGCTGAGTTCCATAAAGGAGTTCTTAATGAAAATACTGGTCCTTACAAAGGAATGAAAGTAAAGGAAGTTAAAGATAAAATGACTGAAGATTTGGTAAATTCTGGAAATGGTATCATCATGTATGAAACTAGTGAGGATATTGTATGTAGATGTATGACTAGTTGTTTTGTAAAAATAATTAAAGATCAGTGGTTTTTGACATATTCTGATAAAAAATGGAAAGATGATGCTTTGAAATCATTGGAAAATTCAAATGTATGGCCTAATGAAGCTCGAAATTGGATGGAACATGCTATTCTTAATATGAAAGACAAGGCATGTGCTCGACGTAGTGGTTTAGGAACTCCTATGCCATGGGATAAAGAATGGATTATTGAGCCATTGTCAGATAGTACAATTTATATGGCATACTACACTATTTCAAAGTTTGTTAACAATAAAACTATCTCTCCTAAAAATATGACTCCTGAATTTTTTGATTATGTATTACTTGGTAAAGATATTGAAAATGCGTTGAAAACTACAGGGTTGAAAGCCTCTTTGCTTAAAGAAATAAGAGAAGAATTCCTTTATTTTTATCCTGTTGATTTGCGTTCAAGTGGAAAGGATTTATTGTCCCATCATCTAGTATTCTTTTTGTATCATCATGCTGCTATATTTGGAAAAGAAAACTGGCCAAAAGGAATTGCAGCTAATGGTTGGGTTACTGTTGATGGAGAAAAGATGTCAAAGAGTAAAGGTAACTTTGTTTCAATGCGTGAAGCTATAGATGGTTATGGAGCTGATGGTAGTAGAATGAGTTTCTTAGATAGTTATAGTGGTTTAGATGATGTTGATTTTAGACGAGATGCTGCTTATCAGTATATGAGGAAAATGGAGGAATTCCTTACAAATACTAAATTATCACTGGAAAATCTAAATAAACATGAAGAGAAAACTATGGGAGATAGATATCTTTTATCTAAGACTCAAAGTTATATTCAGAATGCAACGGATGCGTTAGAACAAATGGATAATGGTACTGCATTTCAAAATATCTTCTGGGGACTTTATTCTGACATCAATAGGTATATCCAAAAAGGTTATGATAAGAAAATCTTGAAAGATTCTTTAGAAATTTTCGCTAAATTAATATCTCCTTTTGCTCCTCATTTTGCAGAAGAATTATGGTTAATTTGTGGTAATAATTCTTTTGTTTGTCAAGAAAAATGGCCTAAAGTAGATGAGCGTTTGATTGATAAAGAAGCTGAAGCTTCTGAAGAAATTATGAAACAAGTAATGGATGATATAAGACAAGTTAGAAAACTTGTTAAATTTGATCCTAAGAAGATAACAATATTTGTTGCTCATGGTTGGCGATTCAAAGTATATGAATTAGCTAAAACTAAGAACCAGCAAGAGATTATAGCAGAAATGGGTTCAGAAATGAAAAATCATGGTAAAGAAATCGTTAATTATATTGTAAAGTTAAAGCAAACTGGATATGAAATAAAAGATATTGTTGAAAAAGACAGTCAATTAAAAATATTAGAAATTAAGAAAAGTGAAATTGAGAAAGAAACTGGATTAAAGATAATTATTGAAAACGCTGACAAATCTAAAGAAGCAAAAGCTAATACTGCTTTGCCAGATAAACCTGGTTTATTGCTTGTATGATTCTCTCCTCTAATCAGTTAAAATAAAATGATAACTAAAGATTATCCTAATTTTCATATTCTAACGAATACATAATGAAAATGAAAAATAAAATAATCAAAAACTTAGAAAGTGTTTAAACTGTCTACCAAGGCTTCTCTTTCTTTATTGTATCTACTTGTTAAACCTTCTAGAACGAATTCTAATCTCCTTGTTCTTTCTTGAAGCTTTTTGTTCTGCTTCAAAAGTTCAAGCATAGCAGTCCATATTTGAGCATTTTTTACGTTCTCTGCGTTCTTGTATGCTGGTCTATAATCTGCTATTTTTTCTAGAAATTCGTTTAAGGTCTTTTCATCTGTTGCTGAAAGAAATCCTTTCCATTCGCTTGTTCGTGAAAACAACATTTTTTACACCTCAATTTTCTGATATAAATAGAGATACTAACTGTTTTAAGTCTATTATGAGAAGACATTGTTTTTTAAAAGAAATACCAAAACCACAACAATTCCAATTGAGATAAATATCAACTCTCTTGAATAGTCTGACATTTCTGTTGCTTGTGCAGTAGCAAGTGATTGTGAAAACCGTGGATCCCAGTCTGATAGGAAAAGATTCTTGTAATACTCAGATATACCGCCTTTGATTATTACACCGGCTTCTCTATTGTTTGTTGCTGAATTCTGATTCCAATTGACGCTTGATATTATCACAGTATCATCAGATATTATTCCCTTGACATGTAGCGGGGTTGAATATTCAATCATTACTTGAAGGGTTGAGATGTTCAGTGATTCTAAGTACTGTAAAGTCTCATTGTTTTTTGGTATACTATAGTATCTTCCATCAAGCAATATACGTGTGTCCACACCTTGTCTTGCTTTTTCTATTGTAATCTGAAGAAATGGGTTGATATCGTTACCCCAGTTTTTGTATATGTACAGCTGTTCTATATAGAGAATGTTTTTAGTTGAGTTCATTATTTGAATTATCTTCTCTTTTGCATTGTTTGGTACAAATAATGTTTCTACTTCTGCGTTTTTGCGTGTTAATTTGCGATTGAGTAGGATAGTAGTAGTTGTAGGAGTAGGAGTAACTGACTCACAAATAAATGGTATTGCGGTGGTCATATCAAAATTAAATATCTCATAGAACTCGTTTGAGATGGATTTATCATATACTATTACTCCCCAACCTCTACTGTATTCTTCAAATGGTGTTGATGGATAGCTTGTTGAAACAAAATTATCTGTTGATACTAGAACTTGTTCTTTATCACTTATCATATACTTTGCATGATGATATTCTCGTGGTCTTGTTTTATTGTATAAATATATTGTTGCTCCTTTATTATGTAGACTACATAATATTTCTTTTTGTTGTAAAGACATGCCACCTACTGGTGATTTTTCAATGAGAATGTTCACCTTAACTTCATTTTGCATCACATTTAGCAATAGCTGTGCTATATCATCACTTGTAAAGGTATATGCTGCAATTGAGAGTTCATTGCCCGTATTTGTAATGAATTCATGTAATGTATAATAGCTTGATTCCGGCATTGAAAATGGCGTTATTTCTGCACTTAACGCAATAGGGACAATAAATAGTATAAATATTGGAATGATTAAACTCATTTTTCTCATAAATAATGATTTTTCTGGGTTTAATTAAAGATTTATAAATGCTTGATAAGGAAACGTACTACAGGTGCTTAGATGAAAAAGAATGATATTGTACTTATTGATTTTGTAGCTAAAACAGAACAAGGGGAAATATTTGACCTGACAAAAAAAGATGTTGCAACTAAAAATAAGATATGGAATAAGGATAACTCATATGAACCAATAGCTGTTATACTTGGTGCTGGAACAACAATGACTGGTCTTGAAGAAGGACTTCTAAAAATGAAAGTTGGGGAAAGTAAAGAAATAATAATCGAACCAGAAAAAGCTTTTGGTAAAAGAGATCCTAAATTAATTAAAATAATGCCTGAAAAAATATTCCAAGGAAAGATAAAACCATCTCCTGGGTTGATAGTTGATTTCTCTGGAAAGAAAGGACGTATACAATCATCACGTGGTGGTAGAGTACGTATTGACTTTAATCATCCTCTTGCTGGTAAGACTGTGATATATGATGTTAAAATTACAAAAGACGTTACTGATTCAAAAGAAAAGATAGAAGCAATATTTTCTTTGTTTGGTATTAAGCCTGAGGTATCAGTTAATGAAAAAAAGGAAGCTTCAATAAAATTAAAAGGAGAATTACATCCAATGCTTCAAGAAAAAATGACTGAGATGATAAAGAAATACAGTGATGCTAAAGATGTTTCTTACATTAACATAAGTGAAAAGAAAAAACCAAAAAAATAACTACTTTCCTAGAACAATTGGATCATGATAATACAAACTATATTTACAATGTGGACATGCGCTTGGTTTTTTTTCTTTTTTTGTTTCCCATATGTGCTCACAATGAGAACATTTTAATTTCATAAAATTCCTCCTTTTTTGTTAAAATTCGGGTTCTACTATTACTCCTTCTACTACTACTATATACTATATTTATTGGTATCGCACACTTAAATGTTTTTTTAACATAAGATAGAGTATGAAATCATAAGAAAATTATGATTTGTATGGGGGTTTTATTGATGGCAAGAAAAAATATGGCTGATGAGGATTTAAAAAAGATTTTGAAAGGACGAAAAGCAAATATTAAAGTTGTTGGTTCTGGTGGAGCAGGAAATAATACTGTTACACGTTTAATGCAAGTTGGTATTGTAGGTGCAGAAGCTGTAGCTATCAATACAGATGCGCAAGATTTATTATATACAGACTCTGATATGAAAGTTTTGATTGGAAAAGAAATAACATCTGGCCTTGGGGCTGGTGCAGACCCTCGAATCGGTGAAGAATCTGCAAAAGAGAGTAAAAATGAAATAAAAGAATCTCTTGAAGGTTCAGACATGGTGTTTGTAACATGTGGTCTTGGTGGTGGAACTGGAACTGGTTCTCTACCTGTAGTAGCAGATATAGCTAAAAAACTTGGAGCTTTAACTGTTGGCATTGTTACTTTGCCATTTACAATGGAAGGTTCTTCAAGAATGCAAAATGCTAAAGAAGGCCTGAGAAAACTTGAAAGTGGTGTTGACACTCTAATTGTAATACCAAATGATAAGTTAATTCAGATTGTTCCTGATGTCTCTCTAACAACTGCATTCAAAGTTGCAGATGAAATTTTAGTAAATGCTGTAAAAGGTATTGCTGAATTAGTAACAAGACCTGGTCTTGTTAATCTGGACTTTGCAGACATTCGCGCTGTTATGAATGACGGAGGCCTTGCTATGATTGGTATGGGTGACTCTGATACAGATAACAGAGCAATGGAAGCTGTTGAGCGTGCGCTTAACAATCCGTTATTAGATGTAGATATTGACGGAGCTAAAGGTGCTTTGATTAATGTATCTGGTGGAACAGACATCACAATAAGAGAATGCCAAGAAATTGTGGAAGCTGTTTCAGCTCGTTTAGATAAAAACGCTAAAATTATCTGGGGAGCTCAGATCGTCAAAGAACTTGGTGACAGTATTCGCGCTATGTTAATTGTAACTGGTGTGGATTCACCACAAATCTATGGCCCAGACAAAACATTCACAAAAGAGAAAAAGAAGGAAATTGAGAATGTCTTAGGAATCGACTTTGTTGAAGGCGGACAAGATCTATAAACCGCCTCAGTAAATCCTTTTTAAACCTTTCTATCTATATTCTATTTATTCTTCTGGTTTAATTAAATTCAATTAACTAGAAGAGACATCAAAGGTGATATAATTGTTCGTAACAGAAAAGATTTCGCATTTTATGAAACAGGCAAGACGTGTTATACTGATAGCAAGTAAGCCTGATGTAGAAGAATATAAGCAGAGTGTTAAGATCACTGCTTTAGGTATAGCAATTATTGGAGCAATTGGGTTTGTTATATTTTTAATTATCAAATTAATTGGTGGTATTTAATGACTGATGAACATGAAAAAACTGAAGAATTAACAATTGATAAGAAAGGCGATGTTCTTCAAAAAGAAAAAGAGGAATTGAAAAAAGCTACTGAAGAGAAGGAATTAGAAGAGAAAAAAGTTCTTGATGAAATTGATGATGAAGAACGAACCGAGAAAAAAGAAGAGCCTGTTATTATTGTTGCTGCTAGAACCACTACAGGTAGAGAAAATGCAGTTATAGAAGCTATGGAAAATGTAGTTCATTCTGAAAAAATTCCAGTAAAATCAATATTCCACCCAGAACAATTAAAGGGATATGTATTTATTGAAGGTCGATTTTCTGATATAGAAGAAGCTATTAAGAACGTTCCTCATGTTAGAGGACTTATTAATCAAGATGTTAATATGAGTGAACTTGAAAGATTCCTTATATCTGAGAAAAGTGACATCAAAGTTGAGATAAACGATATTGTTGAAATTATAGGTGGTCCATTCAAGGGCGAAAATGCACGAATTACAAGAGTTGATGAAGGAAAGAATGAAATTACTGTTGAATTGTTAGAAGCTGCTATTCCTATACCAGTTACAATATCAATTAATTCTGTAAGGATTCATGAGAAAGCAAAGAAAGAGTGATGCTTATTTAAAATTTCTTGATAAGTATATGCTATGCTTACTAAAGACGAAATAGTACAAAAACTAGTTGATTATGGTCTTTCTAAAGAGGATATTGAGAAAAAAATAGAAGAGAAAAAA